>NZ_JBSGZJ010000254.1:0-10274 GCF_053610925.1 Streptomyces sp. NPDC054847
CGCCCGGCCAGCTCACCGGCCGAGCGGATCGCCTCGGCCACGTCGCGGGCCTCGTCCGCCGGGCAGTGCACGATCACCTCGTCGTGCTGGAAGAACACCAGCTCCGCCCGCATCCCCGCGGTCGCCTGCCGCAGCGCCGCCAGCATCAGCAGCGCCCAGTCGGCGGCGCTGCCCTGCACCACGAAGTTCCGGGTGAAGCGGCCCCGTGCCCTGGCGTTGGTCGATGCGTAGCCGGGCGTGAACTCGCCGTCGGCGGGAGCGGCTTCGACCGGCTCCTGGGGGATGCCCGCCTCGTCGTCGTCGCCCGCGCCGGCCGCCCGGGGACTGGTGCGCCCGAGCCATGTCCGTACCAGCCGGCCCTCCTCGCCCGCCTTCGCCGCGTCGTCCACATAGGCCACCGCCCTCGGGAACCTGCGCCGGAGCGCCGCCAGGTTCTTCAGTCCGTCGCCCGACGTCTGGCCGTAGATCGCGCCGAGCAGCGCGATCTTGGCGTGGTCGCGGTCACCGGAGAACGCCCGGTCGGACAGCGCCGTGTAGAGGTCGCCGTCGTGCCCCGCGACCTCCATCAGGCCGTGGTCCCGCGAGATCGCAGCGAGCACCCGCGGCTCCATCTGGTCGGCGTCGGCGACCACGAGACGCCAGCCGTCGTCCGCGACGACGGCCCGCCGGATCACCTTCGGTATCTGAAGTGCCCCGCCACCGTTGGTCGTCCAGCGGCCGGAGACGCTGCCGCCGGGCAGGTACCCGGGCCGGAAACGGCCGTCCCGCACCCAGTCCTGGAGCCAGCTCCAGCCGTGCGCGGTCCAGATGCGGTACAGCTTCTTGTACTCGATCAACGGCTTCACGGCCGGGTGGTCGATCTCCTCCAGCTCCCATCGCCGGGTCGAGCGCACCTTGATCCCCGCCTGTGCGAACGCCCGCACCACATCCGCCGGCAGATCAGGCCGCACGCGCCGGCCGAAGGCGGCCGACACCTCGTCCGCGAGCTCCGCCAGACGTCTCGGCTCGCCACCGCCCGCGTACCGCTCCCCGAGCAGTTCGTGCAGCACCGCCCGGTGCACATCGGCCCGCCACGGGAGCCCCGCGCGGTTCATCTCGGCGGCCACCAGCATGCCCGCGGACTCCGCGGCCGTGAGCAGCCGCATCCGGCCGGGGTGCTCGGCGGCCAGATGCCTTCGCTGCTGGTCGGCGTAGACCTCGAGCAGTGCCTCCAGGGGCACGGCGACGGGCTGCGGCTCGAACAGTGAGGACTGTGAGCCGGGCTCGGCCGCGCGGGCCGGCGGATCGGGCGGCACGGGAGCGTTGCGCAGCCGCGCCCAGGCGGCGGCCGCCGAGCGGGGCTCGCCGAGCCGTCCCTCGTGGCCGAGCAGCAGCAGCTCGGCGTCCTCGATGTCGTAGCACCTCTCGACCCGGACACCGGCGGCCAGCAGCCGCGGATAGATCCCGGCGGTCGACCGCCACACCCACCGGTCCACCCCGGGACGGGAACGGACCGCCTCGACCAGGTCGGGCTCCTCCACCACGGGCCCTCGGGGCAGGCCGTCGGGACGGAGGGGGACGAGCCTGGCCCCGTCCCCCTCCGTCGCTGCCAGAGCCCATCGTTCGCCCATGGGTTCGAGTGTGGCAGCCGGGTACGACAACGGCCGGTCGACGGGCCGGGCGGCGACGCGGGAGGCGGGCGCGCCGCGGGCTCAGCCCGTGAGGGAGCGGACGACGCGGGCGGGGTTGCCCACGGCGAGCACCCCGGCGGGCAGGTCCCTGGTGACCACGGACCCCGCGCCGACGACGGTGTTCTCCCCGATGGTGACGCCGGGGCAGACGATCACGCCGCCGCCGAGCCACACGTTGTCACCGATCACGATGGGGACCGCCTTCTCCCACCCCGCTCGGCGTCGCTCCGTGTCCATCTCGTGGGCCGGGGTGAGGAGTTGCACGTTCGGTCCGATCTGCACGTCGGCGCCGACGGTGATGGGGGCCGCATCGAGGAAGACCGCGTTGAAATTGACGAACGTGCGGTCCCCGATGCTGATGTAGCGCCCGTAGTCGCAGTGGAACGGCGGCCGGATGCGCACGTCCTCGCCCAGCGAGCCGAGCAGTTCGCGGAGTATCGCGGTCCGCTCGTCGGGCGAGGCGCCGCCGTTCGCGTTGTAGGCGGCGCAGAGTTCGGAACGGCGCCGGGTGTCCGCGCCCAACTCCTCGTCGTCCGGGAGGTACCACTCGCCGGCCAGCATCCGGTCCTTGTTCTCGCCCATTGCTCGAAGCCTTCCTCGACAGCGGCTCTCCGTAGGATCGATCCTGCTACGCCGCCGACAGTGGTGGCGGGTTCACGGACAGACAGGGTGGGGATCCTTCGGTGCGGAGTGTGATGCGGGGACGGCTGCGCGGCGCGGCTCTCGGGGCGGTGGCGGCGGTGCTGGTGACGGGGGTGGCGAGCGGCTGCTCGTCGGAGGCCGGCTCGGACGAGCAGGCGGGTGGTCCGGCGAGCCAACAGGACGCGCAGCAGGGCAAGGACGAGACGCAGGAAAAGAACGAAGAGAGCAAGGAGCAGGACAAGGCGGCCGACGGGCCGGCGGAGGCGGGCTCGGTGGGCGCTCCCGGCTCCGCCTGCCCGATGCCCGTCACCTTCTCGCTCGCCGCGGACTGGAAGCCCGAGCGCCTCGAGAGCGACAAGGACAGCGAGTTCGCCGCGGTCCTCGACCAGGGCCCGGTCACCCTCGTGTGCGAGATCGACGCCAAGCCCGCCGGCCACATCGGCTTCATCCGGGTGTGGGTCGGTGCCGAGGCCGGGGACGACAGCCGCAAGGCGCTCCAGGCGTTCGTCGCCGACGGTGCGAAGGAGCGGACGGACGAGGTGTACAAGGGGACCAAGGCGGGGAATCTCGCCGCCACCGAGGTCACGTACATCGACAAGAACGAGTTCTTCGACGACCCGAAGAAGGAACGTGCCTTCGCCGTGGCCACGCCGCGGGGCCTGGTGGTCGTGGACCTCGGCGGCTTCGACTCGCAGGAACACGAGCAGATGCTCCCCGCGTACGAACTCGCGAAGCGGACGCTGCGTATTTCCTGACGGGGTGTTCCTAACCGGGGGCGTTTCCCGACCGGGCGCGCGCCGGTCCCGGGAAAGGACCGCGGGCGGGGACCGGACTCCCGGGGCCCCGCCCCCTGGAGTCCCGCGACCTCGTGTCCCGCCCCGCCCTGGAGTCCCCGGACCTCGTTCCTCGCCCCGCCCCCGCCCGCCCCGCCGCCCTCACCTTGTCCGCGGGCAGCTGACCAGCGACGCGAGGACCGCGACCGCCGCGCACGACCCGAGTGCCGCTCCGGCCGTGCCCCACGGCACCACCACGGTCACGGGCGCCGACAGCGCGGCCAGCGCCGTCCCCAGCCCGGCCAGGTTCACCGCGGTGATCGCCGCCCCCAGCACGGCTCCCACCGCGACGGAGAGCAGCGCCTCTCCTGTGACCACCCGCAGCACCTGTGCGCGGGTCGCTCCCGCGAGGCGCAGCGAAGCGAGTTCGCCGGCGCGTGCCGACGTGGCCATCAGCAGCGTCCCGGCGAGGGCGATCGCCGTGTAGACAAGGGCGATCCCGAGGACCACGAGCATTCCGAGACGCGTCTGCGGGCTCGTACGGGGATGCGTCGCCGCGGCCCACTCGTGCACGTCGCGGACCGTTCCGCCGAAGGAGCGCCGCAGTTCACCGGCGAGGGCTTCGAGTGCGGCCGGGGAGGCGCCGGCGCCGGCCCGTACGTCGATCCGGTCGACCGGGGCGGTGGGCGCGTTGGCGGCCGTGACGAAAGCGCCGTCGCCGCCGGTCCCGACCGCCAGGACGGCGGCGATACGCAGTCTGGCCGGGCGGCCGTCGCCCAGCCACACATCGATGGTCCGCCCCACTTCGTGCCGCATCCATTCCTCGGTGACGACGATGGAACGGTCGTCCAGGTCGCGCAGGTCGCCCGCCGTGACGGGCAGCCGCGCCAGCTTCGCGAACGCCGCGGGGTCGGTCACCGCACGCGCCTCGAACCCGACGAGCGCGGTGCCCTCCTCCCGTACGTACACGGCGGTGGACGCGGACGGCGAGACAGTCGCGGCCTTCGTCACCGGCGTGCTGTCGGAGCGTTCCGGCACGCGCAACCGTTCGCCGGTCACGACCAGTTGGGCCGCCGTCCGTTCCCGGGCGTCCGCCGCCCGCGCCGCCGTCACCGACTCGGCGGTCCCGGTCATCGAGCCGGCGAGTGCCACGGTGACGAGTACGGGCGCGGCGACGGCGGCCGTGCGGCGCACGGACGCGGCGGTGTTCTCCCGTACGAGCATCCCCACCGCGCCGGGCAGGGGCAGCAGCCTCGCGGCGCGCCGCACGAGCAGTGGAGCCAGCAGCGCGACGGCGGTGATCAGGATCATCGGCCGGGTCAGGTAGGTCTTGCGTTTCAGTAGGTCGGCCGGGTCCGTGGCGAGCCCCCAGGCCAGCAGTGCCGCACCGGCCATCGCGAGGACGACGCCGGCCAGCAGTCTGCCGCGCGGCAGCACACCCGTGTCCACGTCCGCCTCACGCAGTGCCTCCGCGGGACCGATGCGCCCTGCCCGGCGCGAGGCGGCCCACACTCCCGTGACGGCGACCAGCAGCCCGGTCCAGAACGCCACGTGGAAGGGCCAGTTCACGTCCTCGCGGATCGCGAACCACGCGGGCGCCACCCGCCCTTCCACGAGGGCCCGGGCCAGCCGCGGCGCTCCCCAAGCGCCGAGCGCGCAGCCCGCGGCCGAGGCGAGCACGCCGACGACCAACGATTCGGTGAGCAGCAGGCGGCGGATCTGGCCGGGCGTCGCCCCCGCTGTCCGCAGCAGCCCGAACTCACGTCGCCGCAGGGCCACCGCGAAGGCGAACGTCGAGGCGACCACGAAGACGGAGACGAAGGCGGACACGCCGCCGGCCGTGCCGAGCAGCGAGTTCACCGAGACGAGAGCCTGGGCGTCGCGCTCGGTCCCGGGATCGGCGCGCCGCCGTTCGTCCCCGGTGAGGACCTGCGCCCTGTGGCCCACCACTTCTCTCACCCTGTCGGCGGGGGCGTCGACGCCGACCGCGTCAGGGCCGCCGTCGCGGGTCACCCGGCCGAGCGCGGCCAGTTCCCGCAGCAGTGCGGTGTCCACAGGGTGTGGATGGGCGAGCGGCTTCGACACCGTCTCGGTCGCCGGCCCCCGACGGACCTCCACGGTGAGCCTGTCCTGCCCCATGACGACCACCGGCGAGGAGGCGAACCGCTCCGGCGGGCGCTGCGGCGCCTCGAGGGTGGAGGCCAGGCCGAGGCCCATCGTCGCGAGCAGGCCGACGCCCAGCGCGAGTGCGACGAAGCCGGCGACGAACGTGGCCCAGCGTGCCCGCAGTGCGGCACAGGCAACGGTCAGCACGGGACCGCCTCCAGCACCGCGAGACGGGCCGCGACCTGCTCGGCGGTGGGCGACGTGAGCTCTCCGCCGACCCGCCCGTCGACCAGGAGGACGACCCGGTCGGCGAACGACGCGGCCACCGGATCATGGGTGACCATCACGATCGTCTGCCCTTCGCGGTCCACCAGCCCGCGCAGGAGTCCGAGCACCTCCTTGCTGGTGACGGTGTCGAGCGCACCGGTCGGTTCGTCCGCGAACAGCACGGCCGGCCGGGTGATCAGGGCACGGGCGAGGGCGACCCGCTGCTGCTGCCCGCCCGACATCCGGCCCGGCCGATGCCCCGCCCTGCCTTCGAGGCCCACCTCGGCGAGCGCCCGGCGCACATCGGCACGCGACGGCCGCCGCCCGGCCAGCCGCAGCGGCAGGGCGACGTTCTGGGCCGCGGTCAGCGACGGGATCAGGTTGTAGGCCTGGAAGACGAAGCCGATCCGGTCGCGCCGCAGCAGCGTCAGCCGCCGTTCGCTCAGCCCGTCCAGCCTGAAGCCGTCGATCTCCACGCTCCCCGAGGTGGGCCGGTCGAGCCCGGCGGCGCACTGGAGCAGGGTGGACTTGCCCGATCCGGAGGGCCCCATGACGGCGGTGAAGGACCCTCGCGGGAATTCCAGGTCGACGCCGTCGAGTGCGGTGACGTCACGGTGGACGCGGCGGAGGCCGGTGAGCCGTACGGCTGTTGTGGTCATGCCGCCAGGCTTCCGTCTCCCGGCGCGGTGATCACGACCACTGGGGGGTGTTCCGGGGGTATGGCCTGCCCTACCCCCGGAAGCACCCCGCGGGACCGGCCGTCCCGTCCGTGGGACCATCCGAAGTATGAGTACGGTCGAAAAGGCGCTGGCGGCGGCGCTGTACGGGGAGGGCGACGAGGCGCTCGACACCGGCGCGTCCCTCCTCGCCGCCGACCCCTCCGCCGACGGGGAGCTGCGCCTTCGCGGCGAGGAGTTGGTGCGGCGGGCGTGGGAACGCGGCTGGCAGCCGGCCGACGTCGTGCGGCTGGTCCGGCGGGACCTCGACGACACGCACGAACTGCTGGCGGCGGGGCTGATCACTGCGGAGACCAAGCGCTACGGCCCGCGGCTCGCCCCCCGCTTCCGTGCCCAGCTCGACGAACTCGCCGGTCTGCAACCGCCCAGGTCCGACCGTTTCTCGCACGCCACCGCCCTGCTGGAGCTGTACCGGCTGCTCTCCCGCCTCCCCGCGATCGAACCGGTCGGCCCCGTCCCGGGCGCGTCCCTGGCCTCGGTGCCGGCGTCACCGTACGAGCCGCGCATGCTCGGGCGGATCCGCGCGCTGCTGGCGAAGGCGGAGGCCACCGGCTACCCGGAGGAGGCGGAGGCGCTCACCGCCAAGGCACAGGAGCTGATGGCCCGGCACAGCGTCGACGAGGCCCTGCTGGCCGCCCGTACGCACAGCCCGGACGCGCCGTCCGCGTGCCGGATCGGTGTGGACGCCCCGTACGAGACGGCGAAGGCGGTCCTGCTCGACGCGGTCGCCGCCGCGAACCGCTGCCGAGCGGTGTGGAACAGCGCGTTCGGCTTCTCGACTGTCGTCGGCTTCGAGAGCGACCTCGAGTCGGTCGAGCTGCTGCACACCTCCCTGCTCGTCCAGGGCGCGACGGCCCTCACCAAGGCGGAGTCCGCGCAGCGTGCGGGCGGCCGCCGGCGGACCAAGACCTTCCGCCAGTCGTTCTGGACCGCGTACGCGAGCCGCCTGGGCGAGCATCTGACCGCCGTCGCCGACGAGGTGGTCACCGCCGACCTGCTGCCGGTCCTGGCATCGCGGGACGTGGCGGTGGCCTCGCACACCGACCGGATGTTCCCCGAGACGACGACCACGCGGGTACGCGGCGCCACGGACCTCGACGGATGGCAGGACGGTCGCGCCGCTGCGGACCGCGCGGAGCGTCGGGGCCCGGCGCCGTCGGCGGGACGCATCCCGCGCAGACCCCGCCCCTAGCCACGCCGGTCGGCGGCGCCGGCTGTCACCTCGGCCCGGCCCGGTGCGCCTCCGCAGCCCCGGCTGCCCCCTCAGCCGGCGCGCTGCCTCCTGCGCGCCGCGGCCATGCCCGCCACGCCCACGACCACCGCGCCGAGCAGCAGCCATTCGAGGATGCCGAGCCACTCCGGCAAAAGGCGGTACGTGGTGCCGTCCCGGTACACACAGGTGGCCTGGGCGGGGAAGATGTCGCGGTCCACGCGCGTGGCGCGGTCGTAGATGCCGGTCACGAACGCCGAGCAGGACTGGAGGGGTTCCTTCCCCGGTGAGGTCAGCGCCGTGCCGCCGGCGTGGACGAGAGCGAGGGCGAATCCCGCGCCCACGGCGGTCGTCCCCATCCGCCGGGCCGCCTTCTCGTGGTCGGACCGGACGAACTCCAGTGCCGTGGCGGCGACGGCGCAGGCGGCCGTGGCGGCGATGCACGCCCACATCACCCACACCAGCGCGCCGGCGGTGGAAATGGTGGTGCCGTCCGCGAACACGCACCGCACGTCCGGCGGCAGGCTGCTCCGCTCGACGGTGAACGGCCCGCCGGGGCCGACCATCCCGTGGCTGCACCGCTCGTCCAGTTCGGAGATCGCCGCCAGCAGGCCGGCCGCCAGCCAGACGACCACGGACGCGCACAGCAGCAACGCGAAGGCGACCCACAGCCCGTCCGACGACAACCGCGCCGTGCGTATGTTCGACATGGTCGGAGCGTATGGCCCGGCATCGCTCCGCCGTGCGGCGCCCTCCGCCCTGAGGTCGGGTGAAATGCCGGGAAAGGTCGTTACGCTCGGCCCATGAGCTGGCTCCGGGCGCTGAAGGAGACCGCCCTTTCGGGGCTGAAGATCGAGCGGAAACGGCTGGAACCCCTCATCGCCGTCCGGGCCGCCGCCGGGCTGGCGCTCGTCGTCGGCGCGGGGCTCATGCTCTTCGGGCCCGCCGTCGCCGTGAGTTCCGCCTTCGGCGCGTTCCAGTCCGCCATCGCGACGTTCCAGCGCAGCTGGCGGCCGCGGCCGGTCCTCGCGCTCCTGTCGGGAGCGACGCTCGCCGTCTCCACCTTCCTCGGCTACCTCACCGGCGCCCATGTCGCCCTGTTCCTCGCCCTGCTGACGCTGTGGACCTTCCTCGGCGGCCTCCTGTGGGCGGTGGGACCGACCGCCGGGATCATGGCGTCCTCCAACATCGCCATCATGCTGGTGACCGTCACCCTGCCCACGTCGGTCGCCGCCGCCGCGGGCCATGCCGCCATGATCGCCGTCGGAGGCGTCGTCCAGGCCCTGCTCGTCGTCCTGTTCCCCGTGCGCCGCTGGGGCGCGCAGCGCGACGCGCTCGCCGACGCGCTCGCGGCGGAGGCCGACTACGCGCGCAGGCTCCGCGAGGACCCGACGGCGTCCTTCGACCCGGCCCCGCTCATGTACGCCCGCAGTGCCGCTGCCGTCACCCCTCGCCAGGCCAGGCGCAGGCCGGCCGAGCTGCACGGCACCCGCGGCGTCGCCGAACGCATCAGGCCCGTGCTCGCCTCACTGGCCGATCCGGCGGTCGGTGTTCCCGCGGAGGGCCCGGCCCGCGACCGGGTGCGTGAACTCCTCCACGCCGCCGGGACGGTGCTCGACGCCGCCGCGCGTGCAGTACGCCACGGGGAGGCCGTCCGGGTGCCGCCGGCCGCGGCCGCCGCCCTGCGGACGCCCGACACCGGCGCCCTCCTCTCCGGGCCGCCCCGACGAGCGGCCGTGCGGCTGACCGCGCTGCTCGACGAGGTCGTCGGCACGGCGCGCGGCCTGGGCGGCGCCGAGTCCGACCACCGCACACGGCAGGGGCTGGTGCGGCTGGTCCCCGGCGCGCTGCGGGCGATGCGCGACGAGCTGCGGCCCGACTCGCCGGTGCTGCGGCACGCGGTCCGCTCTTCGGCGGTCGTGGCCGCCGGCTATCTGCTGGGCACCGCGCTCCCGTTGGGCCACGGCTACTGGGCGCCCCTGACGGCGGTCATGGTCATGCGCCCCGACTTCTCGCAGACCTACGGCCGTTCCGTCGCCCGCTTCTGCGGCACGCTCGTCGGTGTGGGCGTGGCGACGGCGGTGGTGCAGACGGCGCGCCCCGGCACCTATCTCAGCGCGGGCATCGCCGTCCTGTGCGCCCTGGGCATGTACCTGGTGATGCGCACCGGGTATGCGGTGGCCAGCGTCTTCATCTCCGCCTACGTGGTCTTCCTGCTCGGCACCGGTGGAGAGGACTGGGCCCAGACGGTTCCCCAGCGAGTGCTGCTCACCTTCCTCGGCGGGGTGCTGGCGATGCTCGCCTACGCGCTCTACCCGGCCTGGGAGACCCCCCGCCTGCACCACCGGCTCGCCGACTGGCTGCTCGCGAGCGGCCGTTACGCCGCGGCCGTCCTCGACCGCTACGCCGATCCCGCCGAGGGGCCGGACACCGCCGGGTCGCCCGGGTCCGCGGACGTCCGGGGGACGCTGCTCCACTCGCGGGACGCCCGGATCGCCTGGCGGGACGCCCTGTCGAAGGCCAAGCACGAGCCGGTGCGCTCCCGTGTGCTGTCACGGAGGACGGCGGAGGACGCGGGCCGGGCACTCGCCCAGGCGGGCAGGGTCGCCATGCTCATCGAGGCGCATCTGCCCGAGAACGGCGGCGGTCAGGACGCCGCGCCGGTGCCCGCCGCCGCCGCGCTGGCCGAGGTGCTGCGCCACGCCGTCGAGGAGGGCGCGGAGGCGGTACGCGAGAACCGGGTGCCGGACTGGGGGCCGGTGCACGAGGTCGTGGACCGCTGGGGAACGAAGGAGACGTCCGACGCCGTCCTGCGGGGCGGCGCCGTCCAACTCCTCGCCGCCCTGGACGACCTGGCCGACGCCATGGC
>NZ_JBSGZJ010000255.1:0-10237 GCF_053610925.1 Streptomyces sp. NPDC054847
AGACCTTCCAGCCGGCCTACGACTACGACACGGACGGGTGCTATCCCACACCCGCCATCGGACCGGACGGGACCATAGCCCGCCTGGGGGTTGACGATGTCGCGTGCCGCGTTGGCGTCCCATCGCTGGGCCGCCGTGCCGTTGCAGTCCCAGAGCTGTACGGGGGTGCCGTCGGCGGTACCCCCGGAGGCGGCGTCGAGGCACTTGCCGAGCGCCCGGATGGTGCCGTCGGTTCCCACGCTCCACCGCTGCGCCGCGGTGCCGTTGCAGTCGTAGAGCTGTACGGGGGTGCCGTTGGCGGTGTTCGCACCCGCCACGTCCACGCACTTGCCGCCGATGCCGGTGATCGGCCCGCCGGTCGCCGGGCTGTCACCCGTGGTGACCCGCACATGGTCCACGACGAGCTGCTGGGGGAAGACGGTGCTGCCGTCGGGGTCACCGGGCCAGTAGCCGCCGACCGCGAGATTCAGGATGATGAAGAACGGCTTGTCGAACACCCATTGGCGGCCGCCCAGATCGGCCGGCGTACGGGTCTGGTAGACGTTGCCGTCCACCGACCACGTCACCTTGTTCGGCGACCAGTCGACGGCGAAGGTGTGGAAGGCGTCCGCGAAGGCCTGGCCGCCGGGGAGCGTGTATCCGGCACCGATGCCGCCGGACCCCGAGTAGCCGGGGCCGTGCAGGGTGCCGTGGACGGTGGACGGTTCGAAGCCGACGTTCTCCATGATGTCGATCTCGCCCGAGGCGGGCCAGCCGACCTGCCCTATGTCGTTCCCGAGCATCCAGAAGGCCGGCCACATGCCCTGCCCGCGCGGCACCTTCAGCCGGGCCTCGACCCGGCCGTAGGTGGTGGTGAACTTGCCCGCGGTGTTCAGCCGGGCCGAGGTGTACTCGCAACGTCCGTACCAGCACTGGTAGTTGCCGGGGTTCTCGCGGCGGGCGGTGATGACCAGGTGGCCCTGCCCGTCGAGTGCGGCGTTCCGGTTGCCGGCCGTGTAGTACTGCCGCTCGTGGTTGTTGACGTTGTCGCCGGTCTCGATCTGCCACTTGCCGCTGTCGACGGCGGCGCCGGCCGGCCCGTCGAAATCGTCGGAGAACGTGACGGCGGCGGCCTCGGCAGCCGGCCGGAGAACTGGGTCGGCATGTGGTGACGGTGACGGCGCGCCGGTCGCCAGGCCGGTGCCGACCGTGGCCAGGACCAGTACGGAGACGACGGTCGCGAGCAGGCGCCGTGGGGAGCGCGGGGAGTCCATGACTCTCCCTTCCGATGCGTGAGGGAGGAAGGGGCTCCTGTCATGGATATGACAGCAGCTTAGTTCATCACGTGATTTAAGAAGTGAACTAAGCGAGTGTCAAGGGTTTGGTACGGACCTGGCGGGGCGGCCGCCCCAGGTGTCACCATCCCGCAAAATCGAGCGCTTGCAATCAAATGTGTCTGCAACTATTGTCGACGCTTGTAAGGCGCACTCACATACCTCTGAAAGGTCCTCCCATGCCTCTTGCGCTGCTGGCCCTGGCTGTCGGTGCCTTCGGCATCGGCACCACCGAGTTCGTGATCATGGGGTTGCTCCCCGAGGTCGCGGCCGACTTCGGGGTCTCGATCCCCACCTCGGGTCTGCTGGTGACCGGCTACGCCCTCGGCGTGGTCGTCGGCGCCCCGTTGATGACCGCACTCGGTGCCAAGGTGTCCCGCAAGCGGATGCTGATGCTGCTGATGGGGCTCTTCGTCGTGGGTAACGTCCTGTCGGCCATGGCGCCCACATTCGGCCTCATGCTCACCGGCCGGATCGTGGCCTCCCTGGCACACGGCGCGTTCTTCGGCATCGGCTCCGTCGTGGCGGCAGGACTGGTCGCCCCGGACAAAAAGGCCGGCGCGATCGCGATGATGTTCACCGGCCTGACCGTCGCCAACGTGGTCGGCGTTCCCGGGGGGACCCTGATCGGCCAGTCCATCGGCTGGCGCACCACCTTCATGATCGTCGCCCTGCTCGGCGTCATCGGCCTGGTCGGCATCGCCCGCCTCGTCCCCGACATGCCGAGGCCGCAGGGCGTGCGGCTGCGCGACGAGGCGGCCGCGTTCAAGAACGCGCAGGTGCTGCTGGCCATGGCGATGACCGTGCTCGGCTTCGGCGGCGTGTTCGCCGCGATCACCTACATCGCGCCGATGATGACCGAGGTAGCCGGCTTCGCCGACACCTCCGTCACCTGGCTGCTCGTCCTCTTCGGAGTCGGCATGGTCGGAGGCAACCTGCTCGGCGGCAAGTACGCCGACAAGCACCTCATGCCCCTGCTCTACACGACACTGACGGCACTGGCCCTGGTCCTGGGCCTGTTCACCGTCACCGCGCACCACAAGGTCCTGGCCGCGATCTCGATCCTGCTGATCGGCGCCCTCGGTTTCGCGACCGTGCCCCCGCTGCAGAAGCGCGTACTGGACCAGGCCCACGGTGCCCCGACCCTGGCCTCCGCCGTCAACATCGGCGCCTTCAACCTCGGCAACGCGCTGTCCGCGTGGCTCGGCGGCATCGTGATCGCCGCCGGCATGGGGCTCACCGCCCCCAACTGGGTCGGCGCCGTCCTCGCCGCGGCCGCGCTCGTCCTCGCGGTCCTCTCCGCCTTCCTCGAACGCCGGGAGTCCCGCGGAGGCAGCCGTCTCGTCGCCGGGTCCACCACCGCCGGTCCGGCCACCGCGACCGCCGGCACCACGCCCGCGGCCGTGACGACCGCAGAACCGGCACCGGTCACCGCAGCACGCCGCTGACCCACGCCACCAACGCGGAACCGCGCCGCGCAACCGCAGGAACCAACCAGCGGACCCACGCCGCACACCGCACGACGCAGTCAGCGGACCGCGCCGCACAACCGCAGGAACCAACCAGCGGACCGCGCCGCGCCGACGCAGGCAACACCCAGCAGATCGCACCGCGGACGAGGACCTCGCGGTAGAGCCGCCTGACGTCCGTGGAACGCGGCCCGGCCCGCCCGCCGCCGCTGTGGCATCAACTGCCGCAGCGGCGGCGGCGCATGTCCGGCCGTGTCCGGGGTCAGACCACGGCGCCCGAACGGTCCCGGTCCCTCGCCCTGCCGCGCTCCTTCGCCGGTTTCGCGCGCCCGGCCCCGCCGGTCCCGCGTGACTCGGGGTACCGGGACTGGAGTACGAGCGCCACGGGCATCGCGGTGAAGACGGTGGACGCCATCCCCAGCACCACTCCCGCGATCAGGGCGATCGAGAAGTCGGCCAGCGAGTCACCGCCCAGGACGGCAAGCGCGACGAGGACGAACAGCGCTCCCATGCCCGTGTTGACCGTCCTGGGCAGCGTCTGCGCGACGGCCCGGTCCGCCAGGGACTCCAGCGGGATCGAGCCGCCGGCCCTGCGGAGTTCCCGCAGCCGGTCGAGCACGACGACCGTGTCGTTGACCGAGTAACCGACGACGGTCAGCAGCGCGGCGAGGAAGACGCTGTCCATCGGCTTGCCGAGCCACGCGAACAGACCCACGACGAGGACCACGTCCTGCGTCATCGCGACGACGGCGGCCGTCGCGAACGTCCACCGGAACCGCACGGACAGGTACAGCAACTGTGCCGCGACCGCGACGCCGAGCGCGATCAGCGCGTACAGGCGCAGCTCGCTGCCCAGACTGGGCCCGATGAGATCGTCGCGTTCCACGGTCAACTGCCCTGCCACGTCGTCGAGCGCGCCGCGGATCCGCTCCTGCTCCTCGTCGCCGCTCTCCTTGGTGCGTACGGAGATCCCGTTGTCGCCGGTCGACTGCACGACCGCGTCGGGGAATCCGGCGCCGACGACCGCCTCGCGGGCCGTGTCCGCGTCGACGGACCGTTCGGCCGCGTACTGCACGACCCGGCCGCCCGTGAACTCCACCCCGAACTCCACACCGCGCACGCCGATTCCGGCGACCGCGAGGAGCAGCAGCCCCGAGCAGATCCCGAGCCAGCGGCGCCGGTGCCGCATCAGGCGCGGCGTACGCCGGGTGAGCCGCTCACGCAGCCGCCCCGGCCCGGCCATGCCGGTCAGCCCGGGACGGCACCGGACGTACGGGACGCTCAGCGCCCACTCGGCGAGCAGCCGCGTGATCAGCATGGCCGAGACCATCGACGCCAGCACGCCGATCGCGAGGGTCACACCGAAGCCCTTCACCGGGCCGGTCGCGAACACGAACAACAGCCCGGCGGCCAACAGCGTGGTGATGTTCGAGTCGGCCACCGCGCTCCACGCCTTGCTGAACCCGGTGCGCAGCGAGGACTTCAGGTCGCGCCGCCGGGCGCCGCCCCGGCCTCCCGGGCGGGTGAACTCCTCTCGTGCGCGTTCGAAGACGAGCACGTTGGCGTCCACGGCGATGCCGATGGCCAGCACGAACCCGGCGAGTCCCGGCAGGGTGAGCGTCGCTCCGAGGGCCACGACGGCGGCGTACGAGATCAGCCCGTACAGCGCGAGCGCCACCGTGGCCAGCAGGCCGAGGAGCCGGTACACGACGATGACGAACAGGCCGGTGCAGAGCAGTCCGATCACCGCTGCCGCCGCGCTGGCCCGGACGGCCTCCGCGCCCAGGGTCGGCCCCACGGTGCTCTGTTCCACGGTCGTCACCGGCACGGGCAGCGCGCCGCCCTTCACCAGGGCGGCCAGGTCGCGGGCCTCGTCCGGGGTGAACCCGCCGGTGATCTGCGCGGATCCGCCGGTGATGCCGGCACCGCAGGGCACGCTGCTCTGCATGCCCGGCGCCGACACCACCGCGTCGTCGAGGACGATCGCGACCCTGCGCGCGGGATCGGCGGGCGCCGCGCAGGCCGCCTCTCCCGTGATCCGGGCCCACTGCTTCGCCGCGTCGCCGCGGAAGGAGAGGTCGACGGTCCAGCCGCGGCCCTCAAGGGTGTCGAGCACCGCCTCCGCGTCCTCGACCCCGTCACCGGTGAGGGCGGGCGGGCCGAGCCGTAGGAACTGCCCCGGTGCGTCGGGGTCGGCGAGGACGCGCGAGCCGTCCTTCCCAGGAGCGCCCGCGGGCCCTTCAGAGGTGCCGGTGACGGGGTGGAAGGTCAGCTGCGCGGTACGGCCGATGACCTTCGCGGCCTCGCGCGGGTCCTTCAGGCCGGGAAGTTCGACGACGATGCGCCGCTCACCGGAACGCGCGAGGGAGGGCTCGGTGACACCGAGGCCGTCGACGCGCCGGCGCAGCACCTCCATCGCCCGGTCGGTTGCCTCCCGGTCGGCGGTCACGGTGGGGGAGTCCCGGGTCTCGAGGACGATGCGGGTTCCGCCCCGCAGGTCCAGACCGAGCCGGGCCGGTGTGGTCAGGGCGACGTACAGGGACACGGCGACGACGGCGAGCGCGATCAGCGCCCGCCAGAACGTTGCGCGAGATGACATGGGTGCTCCACGGGCAGCACGCAGGCGCGCCCGGCGCCTGCGCTGAATGGGGACGCGAGGAAAAAGACGTCACGCGCACCCGTCCGCGGACACGCCGCGGTGCCGGACGGCGGACGCCTTGGGGCCCTGTCGGCGGTTCGGCCGGTACAGGCCCCGGAACGTCAGCTGCGCCGGGTGGAGGGAGGACCGCGGGTGTGCCGCGGGTCGTACACGCCGGAGGGCGGAGCCCGCTCCTGGCGCGGGCCGGCCGTCTCACGGCCGTGCAGGGGATGGGCGTGCGCGGACACCGGAGCACCGGGCAGCGCCGGGGGAGTGCCGGGCGGCCGTTGGGTGTTCTCCGCGGCCAGTAGTTGGGGGACCGCAGCGACAGGCCGGGCCTGGAGTGTGTTCGGCACGGTCCGGTGCGCCGCGACGGGGCGGAGGGGGGTTCCCGCGATCGCCTTGGCAGGCGCCACCGCGACGGGGCCGGCGACGGGCTGCGCACCGTGGCCGGCGGCGCCGGTGAGAAGGAGGAACACCGACCAGACGCCGAAGAGGGCCGCCGGCAGTGCGGTCGCGAGGACGAGCCGGACCCGTCTCCCCATCCCGCCCTCCCTCACCGGTCGTCGCTCCCTGTGGACGTCCGGCATCCCGCCGGACGTCTGCCGCCGCTCAGCCTAGAGCCTGGCGGGCGCACCACCGCCGCGGGTGTCGGTCTCCGCGGAGTGTCCGAAGGGTGGAACACCTGATGGACGGCTCCGGCGCACCACGCGTCCCGTGGCTTACGATCTCGGCGGACGGTCGCGGACCGCGGCCTTCCGTGTCCCCCCACTCCTGGAGGTCATCGTGTTCGGGACGGCCAGCGGCCATCGCAGCCACCGCAGCAGCTTCCGCGTCCGCGCCACAGCCGGTGCCGTGGCCGCCGGGATGTTCCTCGCCGTCGGATGCGGCTCCTCCGACGAAGGGCCGGGCGAGGCCGCGGGAGGCGTCCCCGTGGTCGAGAAGGGCAAACTGACCACCTGCACCCACCTGCCCTACCCGCCGTTCCAGTTCGAGCAGGGCGGCAAGGTCGTCGGCTTCGACGTCGCGCTGATCGACCTGGTGGCGAAGAACCTCGGCGTCGAGCAGAAGATCCTCGACACGCCGTTCGAGAACTTCAAGACCGGCGCGTTCCTCAACTCCGGGGAGTGCGACCTCGCCGCGGCCGGCATGACCATCACCGACGACCGCAAGAAGAACGTGGACTTCTCCGTCCCCTACTTCGACGCGACCCAGGCGCTGCTGGCGACCAAGAAGAGCGGCGTGACGTCGCTCGACGAGGTCAAGTCGGGGAAGAAGAAGCTCGGCGCCCAGGCGGAAACCACCGGGGAGAGCTACGCCAAGAGCCAGGGCTTCGACCCCGTCGCCTTCGAGAGCTCGGACGCGGTGCTGAACGGGCTGCGCACCGGCCAGGTCGACGCGGTGATCATCGACTACCCCGTCGTCCAGGGCTGGCTCAAGGACAAGGCGAACGCCGCCCAGTTCGCCCTCGGCCAGAACATCGAGACCGGTGAGCAGTACGGCTTCTCGGTGAAGAAGGGCAACGACAAGCTGCGGGCCGCCATCGACAAGGCGATCGAGGACGCCCGGGCCGACGGCACCTACGACAAGCTCTACAAGCAGTGGATCGGCCCGCTGCCCAAGGCGCAGTCGTGACCTCACGCCTCACCCGCCGCCAGCGGCGGCGGGTGTCGCAGGGCATCCAGTACGCGGTCTTCGTCGCGGCGCTCGTCGTGATCGGCCTGCTGGCCGACTGGGACCGTCTGCAGAACCAGTTCGCGCAGAAGGACCTCGCCTCCGAGCTGTTTCCCGCCATCATCACCACCGCGCTGCGCAACACGGTGGTCTACACGGTGTCCGGTTTCGTCTTCGGCCTGGTACTCGGTCTGGTCATCGCGCTGATGCGGTTGTCGTCGGTCGCCCCCTACCGGTGGGTGGCGGGCGTCTACATCGAGATCTTCCGCGGTCTGCCCGCGCTGCTGATCTTCATCTTCGTGGGTGTGGCCGTGCCACTGGCCTTCCCCGGCACCGAGATCCCCGGCGGCACCTACGGCAAGGTGGCCCTCGGTCTCGGTCTGGTCGCCGCCGCCTACATGGCGGAGACGATCAGGGCGGGCATCCAGGCGGTGCCCAAGGGGCAGATGGAGGCCGCCAGATCGCTGGGCTTCTCGCACGCCAGGGCCATGGTCTCGGTGATCATTCCGCAGGCGTTCCGGATCGTCATTCCCCCGCTCACCAACGAACTGGTCCTGCTCTTCAAGGACTCCTCGCTGGTGCTGTTCCTCGGAGTCACCCTCGAGGAGCGCGAACTGACCAAGTTCGGCAGGGATCTGGCCAGCCAGACCGCCAACTCCACGCCGATCCTCGTCGCGGGGCTCTGCTACCTCCTGGTGACCGTGCCGCTCAGTTTCGTGGTGCGCCGCCTCGAGGCCCGCGCCGACAAGGCGAGGTGAGGGTTCGCATGCCGGTCGGGTCACAGTCGTCGGGAAGCGGGAGCAGCGGGATCATGGACAGTTCGGACCGTTCCGAGATCGAGATCCGGGGCCTGCACAAGTCGTTCGGTGACAACCATGTGCTGCGCGGCATCGACCTCGACATCGCCCGGGGCGAGGTGGTGTGCGTCATCGGCCCGTCCGGTTCCGGCAAGTCGACGCTGCTGCGCTGTGTGAACCTCTTGGAGGAGCCGACCGCCGGCCAGGTGTTCGTGGGCGGCACGGAGGTCACCGACCTCGATGTCGACATCGATGCCGTGCGCCGCCGGATCGGCATGGTCTTCCAGCAGTTCAACCTCTTCCCGCACATCAGCGTCACGGAGAACCTGACGCTGCCGCAGCGGCGGGTCCTGCGCAGGGACAAGGCGAAGGCCGCGGAGGTGGCGCGGCGCAACCTGGAGCGGGTGGGCCTCTCCGACAAGGCCGACGCCTTTCCGTCGCAGCTCTCCGGCGGCCAGCAGCAGCGGGTGGCGATCGCCCGCGCGCTGAGCATGGGACCGGAGGTGATGCTCTTCGACGAGCCGACCTCCGCGCTCGACCCGGAGCTGGTGGGCGACGTCCTCGCGGTCATGCGCCAACTGGCGGCCGAGGGGATGACGATGATGGTGGTCACCCATGAGATGAGCTTCGCCAGGGAGGTCGCCGACCGTGTGGTCTTCATGGACGGCGGGGTGATCGTCGAGGAGGGGCCGGCGGAACGGGTCGTGGGGGACCCGCAGCACGAGCGCACCCGCAACTTCCTGATGCGCATCCTGGATCCGGCCGCCGCGGAACAGCCGGGGGAGACCGGCTCGGAAGGCCCCGCCAAGGAGCTGTGATCCGCACACGGGCGTCTGCCCGGTGCCCCGGCCGGGCGGGGGCGTTCCCGGCCGGGGCCGCGCGGATCAGCGTCCCGGGCACTCCTTCCAGGCCAGGTGGTAGATGGTGCTGATGTCGCCGTCGGTGGAGTCCATGGTCATGAAGCTGGTCTGTGACGGGTCCGACGTGCCCGCGCTGACCCGCAGTTCCGTGTTGATGTTGAAGTTGCGCTGGACACCGCAGGGCGCCCACACCAGCTGCGCCCAGTCCGTCTCGTCCGTGGCCTGCCAGTTGTCGTCGTACGGGCCGCGGAACGAGTGCGTGCGTGACTCGGTGTTCGGCGAGCCCTGGAAGTAGTACGACGCCTTCTCGGTGCTGCTCGCGCCGGGCTGGAGCGAGGCATAGCCTCTGTAGTCGGCGCTGGCGACCGCGTACGTGAAGCCGTGCGGCACGTGCACGATCAGATTGAGCTGGCAGTTCTTGCGGAACGCGGTGCTCGGGGCGCCGCCGCCGACCTGGGCGAGGTAGTCGCTGTACGTCACGGTGAAGGCCGTGTTGTCCTGTGAGACGGCGACGGCGGCCGTCCCCGCGGGACATCCGGAGCCGTTGACCGTCGCCACCTCGATCACGATCCTGTCCGGCGGCGGGTCGGTGATGACGGACGGGCTCTGTTGCGAGGGGATCGCGGAGGCGAGCAGCGCGGCCAACGCGCCGCTCACCAGCAGTCCACCGGTCATGGTTCTCCAATCCATTGCTGTCGGTGCCGGGCGGTCCGGGCATGGGGATGCCCGGCCGTCAGGTGGGGGGTGCGGCCGTCCGCTCGCGTGGCGTGGGCCGTCACGGACCAAGTGCGCTGGACCGTCCTGTGATTCGGCCGTACGTGCCGGACTTGTTGAAACGTCATGCACATGACATATTCGGCCGAGGCTCCCGGGGCGTTCGCGGCCCGGGAGTTGGTCGAATGGTAGAAACCCATGGCGGGAAGGACCAGAGCGATGTCCGGCCATTCGGCCGGCCTGCCCGGCGGCGGCCTTCGGCTCAATCCAGCAGTCGCAGCGAGGTGTCCGCGATGCCGAGCGACACCGACTGGCCCCATGTGAGGCTCAGGGCGTCGCTCTCCATGCCGTCGCCGAAGACGACCAGCCGGTCCGACTCCACGGTGATCCGGAGCCGTTGCCCGCGGCCGAGCACACCGGCCACCCGGCTCGTCCCGGTCGTGGGGGACGGCCAGGCCTCCCTGACGAACCACGCGAGCCGCGGCTCGGCGGGACCGGGCAGCGCGAGCGTGCTGCCCCGCTCCTGCCACAGTGAGCGCAGCCAGCCGGTCGCGCCCGTCCCCGTGCCCACCAGCACGCCCGACGACGCCTGGGCCTCCCCACCCGATTCCTTCCGGCCCGGTCCCTCACCGTCCTCGTCCAGCCGGTAACGGGCGGTCTGGTGGCCGGGGCGGCCGAGGTAGATCTCGTTCAGCGCCGGCAGCCGCTGGGTGTCGTCGGCGACCGCCTCCACCATGGTCAGCTCGTCCGCCGAGCGCCCGGGCAGCACGGC
>NZ_JBSGZJ010000256.1:0-10227 GCF_053610925.1 Streptomyces sp. NPDC054847
GTCGTGGCCCGCCCCTCACCGTGTCACCGGTCCAGCAACTGCGTGAAACTGCCCGCCCGGGCCCGCTGTTCCAGCTCGTCCAGGGCACGTACGGCCTCAGCCGCGGCCTTCGGGTCACGTTCGCGGAGACCGCTCTCCTCGAACTCGTCCTCGTCCAGCCGGAGGATCTCCTTGCCGTCCGCCGACACCCACAGGTCCAGATCCAGGTCCTCGACGCTCAGCCCGCCGGCCTCATCGAGCTCGGCGGGCCGAGTGATGTCGCAGTACCAGCCCTTGAGCACGCCGTCGTCCGTGCGGACCTCATTCACCGAGTACCAGCGGTCCCGCCAGTAGTGCTCGGTGAACACATCGCCGGGCTCGAAGCGTACGAAACCGAAGTCACGCACCCCGGGAGCCGCCCACAGGGCGCGGACCGTGACATGTGTGCCGTCGTCGGAGAGCAGGTCCGCCGGATAGCGGATCTTCGTCACCCCCGCCTTGATCAGCCGTACCTCAATCGAGGGTGCGGACATGGCGGACCTCCGACGCGCAGATCTCGTACCCGAACCACTTGTTGATCGCGAGCATGGGGCCGTTGTCGCCGTCGTTGCTCGTGAACGCGTCGGTGTAGCCCGCCGCACGGGCCCGGCGCAGCGAGTCGGTCTTGGCGAGCTTGGCGTACCCCTTGCCGCGGTGGGCACGCATCGTGCCCGTCATGCCGGACAGATAGCGGGTGCCGCCGTCCGTCATGGCGGCCGTGTACGCGGCGACCTCGCCGTCGACCATCACCACGGAGCTGAGCCGCCGGTCGAGCAGCGGTTGGTTCCAGGTGTGGCTCAGCCAGTCCTCGTAATCGTCGAAATCGATGGGGATGTCGCTCGGCTCGTCCGACGTGGCCTCGGCGTCCGCCTCGAACATCGGCCGCGGGTCCGCCTCGAAGTCGGCGGCGGTCCGCAGCTCCACGCCCGGGGGCGGCGCGGGCAGTTCCGGGAGCGGCCCGTTCGCCAGATCGAGGCGCTGGAAGTGCGCCGAACGGGTCGGCCGGTAGCCGCGCTTCTCGGCGAACGCGAGGTTCCGCGGCTCCTTCAGCACCCACGCGTACACCTTCGCCGCCCCCTCCGCCCCGAGATGGTCCTCCGCGACGCGCAGCAGCAGCCCGCCCGCGCCGTGGCCCTGGTGGTCGGGGTGGACGTGCGGGGTGACGAAGCCCTGCCCGGGCTCCGCCGCGTCGTACGCGATGCCGACATGGGCGGTGCCGATCAGCTCCCCGTCCTTCTCGGCGACCAACAGCCGGTACTTCTTCGCCGGGTTGGCGTTCTCGACGTCGAAGAGGAGCGACTCGGGGGTCATCACCTCGAACGGCAGCGACGCGCGGCGTACTCGCGTCACGGCTTCGGCGTCCTCAGGGCGGAAATCACGGACGATCACAGTCATGGGCAGGCACGGTACGCGCCGACGGGCACGATCGCCCGGGAATTATCGGGCGGTGCGAGAATCGGCCGGTGACCTTGAACATCACCATCGACGCCGACGCGCCGGACGCGCCCTACGAGCAACTGCGCGCGCAGATCTCCGAACAGGCACGCTCGGGCGTGCTGCCCGTCGGCCACCGGCTGCCGACCGTCCGTGGCCTCGCGGAGGAACTCGGGCTCGCTGCCAACACCGTGGCGAAGGCGTACCGGGCGCTGGAGGGGGACGGCGTCATCGAGACGCGCGGCCGCAACGGCACGTTCGTCGCGGCGGCGGGTGACGCGGCGGAGCGGCGGGCGGCGGCGGCCGCGACGCAGTACGCGGTCGAGGCACGCCGTCTCGGCCTGAGCCGGGCGGCGGCGGTCGAGGCGGTGGAGACGGCGCTGCGGGTGGCGTACGACGGGGAGGCATGACGGGGCCCTGCCGCGGGCGGTGCGCCTGCGGCAGGCTTGTTCCCAACCGTCCCCTACGGCCTGGCGGCCGTGGCGGGACCCCCACTACCCGAACCAGGGCAAGCCCCGGGCCCGTACGGCCTTCGGCCGTGCCCTCAATCGCCGGGCGGGCTGGAAGTACCGCTGCGCGGCGTCCAGCCCAAGGGCGGAGGAGAATTCAGCCCCGCTGGGGGTACCCTCTCACGCACGCCAGGGCGTAGGAGGAGTTCGAGGCGCGGGGTGCGGGGGCAGAGCCCCGAAACACGCGCGGAGCGCGGTGCCGGGCCGGGCGCACCCCGGATGTGGCCGGGCCCCGCCTCATGGGCGGGGCGAGGTGCCTCTCAGGTTCCTGACCCCGGGCCCGGCGGGAGGTGGACGGTCATGATCAGGTGGCAGGTTTCGGTGCCGGAGCCGCGGTAGGTGTGGGGGGCGTCGCCGTCGAAGGTGGCGGTCTGGCCGGATTCAACGGTGTGCTCGGTGCCGTCGACCACCAGGGTCATCCGGCCGGCGGTGACGCTGACGGTTTCCACGACTCCGGCCTGGTGGGGATGGCTGGGGTATTCCTCGCCCGGTTCCAGCCGCCAGCGCCAGACCTCGACCGGGGCAGGGCCCGAGGTCGTCAGCATGAGCCGGGCCTCACTGCCCTGCGCTCCGGTCCACAGCGGCGCGACAGCGTCGGCGGTCACGACGCGGACGCGTCCTTCGGGTGACCCTTCCATCAGGGCGGACACGGAGACGCCGAGTGTGTCGGCCAGCCGTACCAGGGTGCCGAAGTTGGGGTTTCCCTGAGCCTTCTCCAGGCCCACCAGCGCACCTTTGCTGACCTGGGCGCGTCGGCTGAGCTCGTCGAGGGAGAGCCCCGCGCGGTTGCGGGCCGTCCTGACGTTGTGCGCGAGCGTCCGCAGGGCGGCGGCCGTCTCGGCCATCCGATCACCATCCTCGAGTCCGGTCATTGCAATGCACCGCACGGTCATTCGGTTGACATGGGGCGGTCGTTCCGTTGTACGGTTCAGTCGTTCCGTTGAAATAGTAAGGGATGTACGTACCGTGATCGCTCTGCTGCTGGCTCTGGGCAGCTCCCTCGCCTACGGATGCGCCGACTTCCTCGGCGGTCTCGGAGCCCGTAAGGCTCATGTGCTGCGCACCGTGATGATCGCGGCACCGGCCAGCCTTGTGGTCGAACTGCTGCTGTGGCCGGTGCTCGGCGCCTCGTTCAGCCCCGGCGCCCTCGCCTGGGGCGCCGCGTCCGGCGTCGCCTCGGCCGCCGCGTTCGCCCTGCTCTACCGCACCCTGGCGATCGGCCCGATGAATGTGCTCTCGCCCGTGACCGCGCTGGTGTCCGCCGTGCTGCCCGTCGGTGCGGGCCTGATGCAGGGCGAGCACCTGGCGACAGCCGGACTGGTGGGCCTGCCGCTCGCGCTGGTGGCGGTCGTGCTGGTCAGCGCGGGACACGGCGCCGGGACGGCACGTCCCTCCCGTACCGCGCTGCTGCTGGCCTTCGGCGCGGGCGCCGCGATCGCCCTTCAGCTGATCTTCCTGCACCAGGCGCCGTCCGACAGCGGAGTGGCGCCGTTGATCGTCGGCCGGGCGGTCGCTTCGGCCGTCACCCTGACCGCGGCCGGCCTGATGTACCGCAGGCTGGGCTCCGAGCGGCCCGCCTACGCCCTGTCGGCGACAGCCGGCGTGCTGGACTCGGTGGCGAACCTGCTGTTCCTGCTCGCCGCCCGCAGCGGGGACCTCGCCG
This sequence comes from Streptomyces sp. NPDC054847, assembly GCF_053610925.1. Classification (NCBI taxonomy): domain Bacteria; kingdom Bacillati; phylum Actinomycetota; class Actinomycetes; order Kitasatosporales; family Streptomycetaceae; genus Streptomyces; species Streptomyces sp. NPDC054847. The sequence continues at coordinate 3,625 of NZ_JBSGZJ010000256.1, forward strand.
TCGTCGCCGTGATCACCGCCCTCTACCCGGCCGGCACCGTCCTGCTCGCCCGCAGCGTGCTCGCCGAACGCATCCACCGCGGGCAGCTCGTCGGCCTGGGCGCCGCCGCCGTCGCCGTCAGCCTCCTCGCCCTGACCTGATCGGCCCGCAGCCCCCCGACAGCACCGACCACGTACGGAGAGAAGCATGTTCATCCAGCCCTGGGACGCCGGCCTGGACGAAGCCGAATGGCAGACCTGGATCGCCGAAGGCCACGACTTCGGACAGCTCACCGTCAACGGCCTGCCCGGTCACCCGCCCGTCGCCGTCCCCACCCACTTCACCAGCGAGACCGGCCATCTCCTGGTCCACCTCGCCCGGCCCAACCCGGTCTGGAAGGCGATCGAGAACGACCCCGGTGTCCTGTTCACCGTCTTCGGCGACTACGCCTTCATCCCCGGCCCCTGGCGCGCGAAGACCGGCACCCCGCCCACCGACGGCGTCCCCACCAGCTACTACACGGCCGTCCAGTTCACCTGCCGCGCGCACATCGTCGACGACCCCGAGGCCAAGGCCGAGCTGCTCCGCCGCCAGCTCGCCCACTTCCAGCCCGACGGCGACCACGCACCCGTCGCCGTCGACCAGCCGCCCTACGGCCGGATGCTGCCGGGGATCCGCGGCCTGCGCCTTGAAGTCACGGACGTACGGGCCAAGTTCAAGTACGACGACCACAAGCCCGTCGAGCACCGCACCGCCGTCGCCGACCACCTCACCGAACGCGGCCAGGGTCTCGACGCCCCCACCGCGCGCCAGCAGCGCCGCCGCCTGGGCCGCATCGGCCCCTGGCAGCCCTGACCATCGAGCCCGTAGGTGCACACGAAAGGGAGAATCCGCCCGTGCCCGCCTTCCGTATCGCCCCCGCCGTCGCCGACGCCTTCCCCGACACCCTCATCGCGCTGGTCACCGCCACCGGCCTCCAAGGCCACGAACCCTGGCCCCGCACCACCGCCGCCGTGGAAGAACTCGAGCAGCTGCTTGCCGACGGCACCTGGCATCCCGCCGACGACCACGTCACCGGCGACGTCGACATCCGCCACGCGGACGGCACCGAGTCGTTCACCCCCCTCGGCGCACCCGGCACCGTCGAGAACCCCAAGCCCGGTGAGGTCGTCTACACGGACGCCACCGGCGTCCTGACCAGGCACTGGAACCACCGCGACGCCCCACCGCACCCGCGTCACCGAGAGCTCCACACACGTCGCCTTCGTCCTCGAAACCCTCCAACGCAACCCGCGACGGCCACCTCCTCAAGGCCGCCGCGGAGGAACTGCGGAACCTGCTCACGCCGCACGCCGAGCAGGCCACCGTGCACTACATCAGCGCGGCACAACCCCGAGCCAGCACCACCTGAGGCGTCGCGCCGACGCCGAGGCGTGACGTCGCCACGGAGAGCATCACCCTCAGAGGTAAAGTCCCGCGTCCGGGCCCGGCGTCTGGGAGGGGACCGACGCCGGCGTCGTCCCGCGGCGGAGCGCGTACAGCTCCGCAAGCGTGGCGCCCTCCCGGTTCACGCCCTTCTCCGTGCCGAGCCAGGCCACCGACTCCCCGCGGGTCAGCGGTCCGACCTCGATGCGGGCCAGGCAGCGGCCCGGGCGGACGACCGCCGGGTGGAGACGTTCGAGGTCCTCGTTGGTGGTGACGCCCACCAGGACGTTGCGGCCCTGGCCGAGCAGACCGTCCGTCAGGTTGAGCAGGCGGGACAGGGCCTGGCCCGCCGTGTGCCGTGCCTCGCCGCGGATCAGCTCGTCGCAGTCCTCCAGCAGGAGCAGCCGCCAGCGTCCCTTCGAGGTGCCCTCGTCCTCGCCGATCGCGATGTCCATCAGATAGCCGACGTCGTTGAACAGCCGCTCCGGGTCCAGGACGCAGTCGACCTGGCACCAGTCGCGCCAGGAGCGGGCCAGGGTCCGCAGCGCGGACGTCTTGCCCGTGCCGGGCGGGCCGTGGAGCAGCAGCAGCCGGCCCGCGATGTCGTCGGGGGTGACCTTCATCAGCCGGTCCATCGCGTCGGCGACGGGTGCGGTGTAGTTGGCCCGGACCTCTTCCCATGTGCCGGCCGCGATCTGCCGTGTCGTGCGGTGCGGGCCCCGCCGCGGCGAGACGTACCAGAAACCCATGGTCACGTTCTCCGGTTGCGGCTCCGGCTCGTCGGCCACGCCGTCGGTGGCCTCCTTGAGGGTCTTCTCTGCGAGGTCGGCGCTGACGGCGGTGACGGTGACGTCCGCGCCGCGGTTCCAGCGGGAGACCAGCAGCGTCCAGCCGTCGCCCTCGGCGAGCGTGGCGCTGCGGTCGTCGTCGCGCGCCGAGCGCAGCACCGTCGCCCCGGACGGCAGCATCGTCGCGCCGGGCTTGACGCGGTCGATCGAGGAGCTGAACGAGTACGGCTGCTCGCCCGTCGCGAAGCGACCGAGGAACAGCGCGTCGATGACGTCAGAGGGTGAATCACTGTCATCGACGTTGAGCCGGATCGGCAGCGCGTCCTGAGGGTTGGCAGACATGGCGCCCATGATCCGGCACGGCCCCTGCCGCCGCACCGTGTTTTGCCCGGTGCGGCGGCACGGACCGGTTCAGCGGCGCGCCGTGGCGGCGGGCGTGAAGGCGTTCAGGCGCGCGGCGGCCCGGCGGGCCCGGCGCACGACGGCGTAGCCCTTGGTGAGGGCCCGGTCCTTCGCGAAGTTCCTGACGAGGTCCCGCCCTTCGACGAGCCGTTCGAACTCCGCCGGCCCGGTGCTGCGCCGTACGGTCAGCCGCCGCAGCGCGTACGGCCCCTGGCGCCGCGCCGCCAGGGCGTTGCCGACGGCGAGGGACTGAGAGAATCCCGCGGCGCGGACGGTGCCGCGCACCCGCCGGTCGGAATAGCCGTAGGGGTAGGCGAAGGAGACCGGCGCGGTTCCCAGCTCCTGGGCGATGACGTCCCGGCAGTGGGCCGTCTCGTGGGCGAGACGTTCCCCTTCGAGCTGGTCGAGCTGGGGGTGGGTGTGGGAGTGGCCGCCGATCTCCGTCCCCGCCGCGGCCAGTTCACGCACCTGGTCCCAGTCGAGCATCGTGTCCGGTGCGCCTCCCTCGTCGTGTTCTCCCCGCAGCCACCCGGTGGACACGAACACGGTGGCCGCGAAGCCGTGTGCGGCGAGGACGGGGAGGGCGTGCCGGTGCACCCCCTCGTATCCGTCGTCGAACGTGATCAGCACGGGCCGGTCGGGCAGCGGCCGGCGTCCGTCCGAGCGCCAGGCGTCGCCGAGTTCGGCGGTCGTGACGGGGGTGAACCCGCGTTCCGCCAGCATCCGCATCTGCTGTGCGAAGGCCCTCGGCGCGACCGAGAGACCGTGGGCCGCGGAAGCGGGCCGCTCCCCGACGGCGTGGTACATCAGGATGGGTACCGGCTCGTTCACCGCGCGGCCTCCGACGGCGCCGTGCTCGCGATCGGTCCCGAGGAGAACGCCGCGGCGCCCCTGCGCGCCCGTACGCCGCCGACCACGTACCCGGCCGCGGCCGCCGCGACTCCCGCGACGATCGCACCCGCCCGGCCCGCGCCGCCCCGTCGGCCGAGGGCCGCGTCACGCAGCCCTCGGGCGACGCCGGCCGGCAGGACCCGGGTGGTGTAACGGCGTTCCGACTCGAGCCCTTTGCCCGCCCCGACGCTGCGGGCGACGAGCGCCTTGGACAGGCCCTCCGCGTAGCTGCGGCTGCCGAAGTAGCCGAACCGCTCACGCGCGGCGGGGACCCGGTGGTGGATGACCGCGCGGTCGTCGATCAGCAGCACCGCGTCCGGCAGCGCCCGGGTGAGCCTGATGCACAGTTCGGTCTCCTCGCATCCCAGAGGCCGCCGGTCGCCGTCCCGCCCGATGCCGGTGGCGAAGCCGCCGCAGGCGTCGAACGCGGCACGCCGGAAGGAGGCGTTGCCGCCGAGGACGTTGCGGACCCTGACCTTCCCGGGCGGCAGGCCCCGGTAGGTGCAGCCGACGACCCAGTCGAACTCCTCCGGGAACCACACGGGTCTGCGGCCGGAGGCCCACGCGGGCAGGGTGCGCCCGCCGACGGCCATGACGTGCTCGTCGTCGTAGCCCTCGGCGAAGTACCGCAGCCAGTCCCGTTCGGCCACGGCGTCGTCGTCGAGGAAGGCGACGAAGTGGCCGAGGGCCGCGGCGATCCCGGTGTTGCGGCCGGAGGACAGGCCACGGGGGCCCGCGTTGGCGAGCACCCGCACCTCCCGTTGCCCTGCGTACCGGTCGTGAAGCCGCCCGAGCAGCGCCGGATTGTGGTCGACGACGAGCAGCGTCTCGAGGGCCGGCAGCGTCTGCCGTCCGACCGAGGCGACCGCCGCGAGGATGTCCTCCCAGCGGTCCTCGGTGTACGCGCAGATCACCACGGAGAAGTCGCGGCCCCCGGCACCGGGGCTCAAGACACCTCTCCCCGGACGGTCGTGACGCCGATGGCCGCCGGCCGGCGGCGCGCGGCGCGCCGTACGCCCTTCTCCTGGAGGATCACCTTCAGGACCCGCAGTCCGTCCCGCACGGCCCGCAGGTTGCTGACGCCGTGGATGCGGAGGTACTCGTGGCTCGGGACTTCCTGGACCCGCAGCCCGGCCTTGACCACGCGGATGTTCATCAGGGTCTCGATCTCGAAGCCGGTGCAGTCCAGGGCGATCTCGTCGAGGCAGTGCCTCCAAAAGGCGTTGTAGCCGTAGCACAGGTCGGTGTAGCGGGCGCCGAACTTGGCGTTGACGACCGCGCACAGGACCCGGTTGCCCAGCCGGCGCACCCGGGTCATGTCGTCCGTGCCGCCGCCGTTGGCGAAGCGGGAGCCCTTGGCGAAGTCGGCACCGGAGACCAGGGCGGAGACATAGGAGACGATCTCCTGCCCGTCTGCGGAGCCGTCGGCGTCGACCATCACGATGATGTCGCCGGTGCAGGCGGCGAATCCGCTGATGAGGGCGTCGCCCTTGCCTTTGCCGAGCTGCTGGACGACCTTGACCCCGGGCCACAGGTCGCGGGCCACCCCGACGGTGCCGTCGGTGGAGTTCCCGTCGACGAGCACCACTTCGTGGATCCAGTCGGGCAGCGTCTTGAAGACGTACGGAAGGTTCTCCGCCTCGTTCATCGCGGGAATCACCACGCTCACGGGCGGGGTGATGGCCAGGTGCGACGAGATGGGCCGGTATCTGGCCGACGGGCGGGCGAGTTCGTTCACCGGATCTTGCCCCGGGGCCGCCGGGTGCAGGACTGAGCTCATGGCCTTCGTTCCCTCTCTCCACCGGTGGACCGCCCTCCCCAGGGCGGTCCGGATGAGTGTCCGGTTCGAAAGGGGGGTGTTCTGCTCATCGGCCCATGGCGAAGCGCCGCTCCGTGCTGGGTCGGTCGAGCCGGCATCACTGGCCGAGCGGTCCACGGCCCGTCATGAACGCGAGCGCGGAACCGGCACGGCACCCCCCTGCCGTAACACCCGCCCGGAGTCCATCGCGGTGCCGTTGCCCTCCCCTGAGCCGCTTGCGTGATGGACCGGTGCGGGTGGATGTACGACGGTATTGATGATTGGGACTGTATGACAAGACCGCGTCAGAGAGGCCTGTTTTCGTCTTTTTTGACGGTGAATCAACCACCAGGTGCCGTACTGTCCCAACCGCACCACTGACTCGTCAGTAACATTTTTGGCATGGACACTTCCGGTGAACTCTGTCCCCTGGTACGAAAGTTGAGGCAGAGATCCTGCTATAGGGAGGTTCCATGAAACTGTCCCGAGCCGCGGCATTCTCATCCTCACTCCTCCTCGGTGCCGTCCTCGCTCTCACCGGAGCAGGTCAGGCGCAGGCCGACTCGACCGCCCAGTCCTTGGACTACGTGGCCCTCGGCGACTCCTACTCCTCCGGCGTGGGAGCCGGCAGCTACGACAGCGCGAGCGGCAACTGCAAGCGCAGCACCCGGGCCTTCCCCAAGCTCTGGGCCAACGCGAACTCACCCTCGTCGTTCGCCTTCACGGCTTGCTCGGGCGCCCGTACGGGTGATGTCACGGCAAGTCAGCTCGGTCCCCTCAGCTCGTCCACCGATCTCGTCTCCATCACCGTCGGCGGCAATGACGCGGGCTTCGCCGACGTCATGACCACGTGCGTCCTGCAGTCCGAGTCCACCTGCCTGAACCGGATCGCCCAGGCGAAGGCGTACGTCGACTCGACACTGCCCGGAAGGCTCGACCAGGTGTACTCGGCGATCAGTGCCAAAGCCCCGGCGGCGCGGGTCGTCGTCCTCGGCTATCCCCGTTTCTACAAGCTGGGCGGCAGCTGTATCGCCGGCCTCAGCGAGAACGAGCGGTCCGCCATCAACGGCGCCGCCGACCACCTCAACACGGCGATCGCCAAGCGCGCGGCCGACCACGGCTACGGCTTCGCAAGCGTCGTGGGGACGTTCACCGGCCATGAGATCTGCTCCGGTTCCGCCTGGCTGCACAGCGTCAACTGGCTGAACATCGGAGAGTCGTACCACCCGACCGCGGCCGGCCAGTCCGGCGGCTACCTGCCGGCGTTCAATTCCAACGCCTGACCGCTTTCCGGCCCTCCGTCAGCAACCGGTTCACGGC
>NZ_JBSGZJ010000257.1:0-10226 GCF_053610925.1 Streptomyces sp. NPDC054847
TCCCGGCCCCGATCGCGTTCCAGCCAGTCTCCGGGGACCCTCCAGCCGGGCTGTTCAGCCTTGCACCACCAAGGTCCGAGGAGTCTCGGGGAAGCCGGGACCGACAGGGTGGAGCAGGCGTGACAGTTCTGGTGACAGGAGCGACAGGATCCGTCGGCCGGCATGTGGTCGACCACCTCGTGGCGGCGGGAGCGCGGGTGCGGGCCCTGACCCGCACCCCGGCCGCAGCGGGGCTCCCCGACGGCGTCGAGGTGTTCGAGGGCGACCTCGAGCAGCCGCAGACGCTGCGGGCCGCCCTGAACGGCGTGGAGCGCCTCTACCTCTTCCCGGTCCCCGAGACCGCGCGGGAGGTCGTCGCCCTCGCCAAGGAGGCCGGAGTGCGCCGCATCGTGGTGCTCTCCTCCTCGTCCGTGCTCGACACCTCCGGCGACAACCACAGCGGTGAGCACCACCGGACCGTGGAGCGCGCCGTGGAGGAGTCCGGCATCGCGTGGACCTTCGTCCGCCCCGACGAGTTCGCCACCAACCTGCTGTGGAAGTGGGGCCACTCCATCCGCACCGAGGGCGTCGTGCGCACCCCCTACGGCGGCGCGCCGCGCGTGCTGATCCACGAGGCCGACGTCGCCGCGGTGGCCGCCACCGCGCTCCTCGAGGACGGCCACACCGGGCAGGCGTACGTCCTGACCGGCCCTCAGGCCATCACCCAGGCCGACCAGGTGAAGGCGATCGCCGCCGCCCTCGGCACCGAGGTCGCCTTCGAGGAGATCACCCCCGACCAGGCGCGCGAGCAGATGGGCCACTTCATGCCGCCGCCGGTCGTCGAGATGATCCTCGGCTACCTCGCCGACGCCATGGACAACCCGCCCGTGCCGCTGGACACCGTCGAGCAGGTCACCGGCCGCCCGGCCCTCACCTTCGCCCGGTGGGCCGCCGACCACGCCGCCGACTTCGCCCCCCGGCGCGAGACGGTGGCGGCGTGAGCGTCGACACCGGCACAGCCGCCGCCCGCCACGCAGCCGCCCCCGCCGCCGGTGGTGAGACGGCCAACGCCCATGTGCAGCTCACCGGCAGCGGCCGCCCCGAGGACCACATCGTCGCCGGCAACGGCCCACGGCCCACGGCCGGCCGGGGCAAGGTCGTCGTCCGCGTCGAGGCCGCCGGCGTGTCCTTCGCCGAGGTGCAGATGCTCCAGCACCTGCACCCCTTCCCGCCCAAGTTCCCCTTCGTGCCCGGCTACGACCTGGTCGGCCGCATCGTTGGGACCGGCGACAACGTCACCGGCTGGACCACCGGCGACCGGGTCGCCGCGATGCCCCGCCACGGCGCCTGGCAGCAGTACGTCGAGGTGCCCGCCACCTCGCTCGCCGCGGTGCCCGAGCACCTCGACGCGGCCGTCGCCGTCTCCCTGATCACCAACGGCGTCACGGCCTACCAGATGCTGCACCGGCAGACCGCGCTCGCCGCCGGCTCCACCGTGCTCGTGCACGGCGCCAGCGGCGGCGTCGGCACCCTGCTCACCCAGCTCGCCGTCCACGCACAGCTGCACGTCATCGGCACCGCCTCACCCGCCAAACACCCCGCGGTGCGCGCCCTGGGCGCACAGCCCCTCGACTACCGCACCGACGACCTCGCCGCCGCCGTACGGGAACTGGCGCCCGACGGCGTCGACGCCGTCTTCGACCACATCGGCGGCCGCGGCCTCGACGCCGGCTGGGCCATGCTCGCCGACGGCGGCACCCTCGTCTCCTTCGACTCCTCCGTCGCCGGCTACCGGCCCGGCCAGTGGTTCAGGCCGCATGTGCCCGCACTGCGCCGCACCGCCGCCCGCTTCATCGCCCGCAAGCTCCACCTCACCCGCGGCCGCCGCCAGAGCATGTACTACGTCAAGCCCGGCGACGACTTCCGGACCGACCTCGCCGCCCTGTACCGGCTGGTCGACGAGGGCGTATTGAGCCCTGAGATCGCCGGCCGCCACCGGCTGGCCGAGGCCCCGGCCGCGGTACGCGCCCTGCTGGACGGCGCCACCGTCGGAAAGCACGTCCTGATCCCCTGAAGACCGGTAAGGAACCCTCACCATGACCGCAACGCTCGCCGAACTGCCCATCCAGAGTGTCCAGGAGCGCAACAAGCAGATCGCGCTCGACTGCGCCGCCGCCTGGAACCGCTGGGACCTGGACGGCATCTTCATCCACTGGTCGCCGGACATCCGGCACTTCTCCGAGGACCGCCCCGTCGACTCGGAGGCCATGAAGCAGGCGATGCGCGGCGGCCTCGCCGCCTTCCCCGACCTGCACCTGGACGTCAAGAGCGCCGTCTCGCAGGGCGACCGCGTCATCCTGCGCATCACCGTGACCGCCACCCACCTCGGCGACTTCATGGGCAAGGCCGCGACCGGCAAGAAGGTCACCTGGTTCATGCTCGAGGAACTGCGCTTCGACGACGCCGGGAAGATCATCGAGCACTACGACGTCTTCAACTACCTGCCGATGCTCAAGGAACTGGGCTTCGTCGCCGCCGACGTCCTGTGACCTTGCCGCACCACCGAAGGGCCCGGGCCGCCGACACGGCCCGGGCCCTTGTCCGTGCCCCGGCTCAGCCGGCCGCCGCCAGCAGCCCGGGAAGATCCCGCATGTCGTCGAACACGATCGTGCCCGGCCCCGCCAGCCGGGAGGCCGGGGTCAGGCCGCCGCAGTAGCCGAAGGCCCGCATCCCGGCCGCACGCGCCGCCTTGACCCCGTACGCGCTGTCCTCGATCACCGCGCACGCCCCGGGCTCCACACTCAGGCAACGGGCGGCATGCAGGAACAGGTCGGGCGCGGGCTTGCCCCGGGCCACGTCCGCAGCGCTGAAGATCCGCCCCTCGAAACGGTCGGACAGCGCGACGATGTCCAGACTGCGCCTGATACCGGCGTGATCACCGTTCGAGGCGACGCACACGGCCGCGGTGAGAGCGTCCAGCGCGTCGGTGACGCCGTCGACCGCGGTCAGCCCGGTCGCGAAGGCCGCCTCGTACAGGTGCTCGTACTTCTGCTGCCAGCCCTTCTCCAGCCGCCGTCCCAGACGCTCCTCCACGGCCGCCGTGTACACCTCGGTGGACGAGCCCACGAACCGTTCGACGATCTCGGCCTCGGTGAACGCGCACCCCAGATCGGCCATGATCACCGCGTCGACCTCGACGCATATCCTCTCGCTGTCCACCAGCACACCGTCACAGTCGAAGATCACCAGCTCCACGCCGCTCACAGTCATGAGCGGCAGCGTACGCAGCCCCTGCGCCCGGACACCCCGTCAGGTCCCCGCCGTGCCCTCCGCAGGCGTCCCGCGCCGGATCAGCCGCCGCTGCTCACCGCTCGTCGCCACGGACCACCAGGACCGGGCACGAGGCGTGCTGCGCCCCCGCGGCGCCGCTGCTGCTGCGCGCGGCCGTGCTGAGCGGCGCCGCCTTCACCGAGATCCTGCCCCCGGCCCGTGCGACGGACGGTGTGGCCGCCCTGCCGCGGTACTGAGTCCGACCGGACACCGGATCACCGACGGTACGGCCGCCGGCCGTGAAAGCGGCCGCGTCACACGAAGACGACACTGGACGCCGCCGGCACGGCGAGCGACCCGGCTCGGCGCGGCACCCCCGTCGCGTCGACGCCGAACCAGGTCACCTCGCCCGAGCGCTCGTTGACGGCATACAGGTGGGCGCCCGACGGGTGCAGCACGAGGTCGCGCGGCCAGCGGCCTCCACACGGCACCGACGTCAGGAGCCGCGCCGCCTGACCGGTCTCCTCCAGGGAGAGGACCGCGATGGTGTCGGTACCCCGTACGGCCGCCCACAGGTGCCGGCCGTCCCGGGAGACGACGGGGGCGGACGGCTGCACCGGAACGCCGGCGCCGTCGGGGAAGAGCGGACATTCCGCGATCGGCCGCAGCACCCCGGTCGCCGGGTCCCAGCGGCACACCGTGACGGTGGGCCGCAGCTCACCGAGCACGTAGGCGTGGTCCCCGCGCGGGTGGAAGACGAGGTGGCGCGGGCCGGTGCCCGGCGGCAGGCCCATGACGCTGTGGAGGGCGAGCTGCCCGGTGCCCGGGTCCAGGGAGCAGACCCGCACCGAGTCGGTGCCCAGATCGACGCTCAGCACCCACCTTCCCGAGGGGTCCTGGACCACCTGATGGGCGTGCGGGGCCGACTGGCGGTCCGGGTTGGGCCCGGACCCCTCGTGGCGCAGCACGCTGCTCGGCGCAAGGGGGGTGCCGTCGGCGGCCAGCGGCAGCACGGTGACGCTCCCGGACCCGTAGTCCGCCGTCACCAAGTGGTCCTGACAGACGGTGAGGTGCGTCGGGTCGGCCGCTCCCGTCGGGACGGGCTCGCCCAGCGGCCGGGGGACCGGCCCCGAGACGTCGAACCCGGCGACCGCTCCTTGGGCCGTTTCGGACACGCAGTACAGAACCGGACCCCGCTCACGGTGCCCGACAGCCAGATACGACGGGTCGGGAACGGTCTCGACGGTGCCCGCCGCGGTCAGGGCCCCGGTGCGCGGATCCACCGCGGCCTGGACGATCCCCCGTCCCCCGTCCGACGTAAAGCAACCGATGAAAGCCCTCACAGCGTCCGTGCCGTTCATGGGCCACCACCCTAGGGGACGGTCCGGCAGACCGGGCCGATTCCTCTTTTCCCCGGGGTGCACCAATGCCCGAGGTGGCGGCTTGCGGCCGGGGTCGGCCTCAACGAGTCTGGAGCGGTTGCCCGCCGCGGGCGGACAGCGGCGGCGCGAATCCGGGGTACCGACGGCTGCGCGTTTTCCCCCGACCGGGAAGAACCGACAGGAGGACGAAACAGTGCGGGCATTTGTCATGAAGGAAATCGGCACGGTGGGTTTCATGGACAAGCCGGTCCCCGACGTCGGTTCCCGCGATGCCTTGGTGCGGACGACGAAGGCCCTGATCTGCACGTCCGACTCCCATACGGTGCAGGGAGGCATCGGGCCGCGGGAAGACCTGACGCTGGGGCACGAGGCGGTCGGCGTCGTGGAATCCGTGGGCAGCGACGTCAAGGACTTCCGGCCGGGCGACCGTGTCCTCGTCGGTGCCATTACTCCGGACTGGGGCGATCCGGCCTCCCAGAACGGCTTCCCTTCCCAGTCGGGCGGACCGCTCGGGGGGTTCAAGTTCGCGAACCTGAAGGACGGCGTATTCGCCGAGTTCTTCCATGTGGGTGACGCCGACGCCAACCTCGCGAAAATCCCCGACCAAATCTCCGACGAAGCGGCCGTCTATTGCGCCGACATGCTCTCGACGGGATTCATGGGCGCCGAGCACGGCAACATCCCGATGGGCGGGACCGTGGCCGTGCTCGCCCAGGGCCCCGTGGGACTGATGGCGACGGCCGGGGCCAGACTCCTGGGCGCGGGACTGGTCATCGGCGTCGAGTCCGTGCCGAGCCGGCAGGAACTCGCGCGCTTCTACGGAGCCGACGAGATCGTCGACTTCACCCGCGAGGACGTGACCGAGCGCGTTCTCGAACTGACCGGCGGGCAGGGGGTGGACACGGCGATCGAGGCGCTGGGCGCCGACGTCACCTTCAAGACCGGCGTCGAAATCACCAAGCCCGGCGGGACGATCTCCAACATCGGCTACTTCGGGTCCGGCGACTACGTCAGCATCCCCCGCGTCGCCTGGGGCGTGGGCATGGCCGACAAGACGATCACCTCCGGCCTCTGCCCCGGCGGACGGCTCCGGATGGAACGCCTGCTGCGCATCCTGGAAAAGGGCCGCCTCGACCCCACGCGCATGACGACACACACGTACTCCTTCGACGAGATGGAACGCGCCTTCGAGGTGTCGGACAAGAAGCTGGAGGACACCGTCAAGGTGCTGGTGAGCTTCTAGACCGACGCCGGCCCCCCGGCCCGACAGGTACACGTGCGAAAAGCCCCCGATCCGGCCAAGGAGCGAACGGAATGCACGACTCCGACCCGCCGTTCCGGCCCCTTCGCCGGCCGGACGGCTACCTGCCGCTCGAGGACCTCGGCCTGATCGGCGACGGCACGACCGCCGCGCTCGTCGGCCTCGACGGCACCATCCCGTGGATGTGCCTGCCCCGCTTCGACTCCGAACCCGTGTTCTGCGGGCTGCTGGACCACACCCGGGGCGGCCACTTCACCGTGACCCCGCGGAACCTGCGCGAAGCGCGGCAGCGGTACGAGCCCGACACCGGCGTGCTGCACACGGAGTTGCGCAGCGACACGGGCCTGGTGCGCGTCACGGACGCGCTGGTCCTGCGCTCCGGGGCCGACCTGTCCGACGACGCGCCCTCGGGCCGCGGGGAACTCGTCCGCTCCGTGCTGGTCCTGGACGGAGAAGTGCGCCTCGACGTGGCGGTCGAGCCCCGCGGCGGCGCGCAGGCCCACCAGCTGTACAGCGGACTGGAGGTCCAACCCGGCCTGGCCGGTCCGCGCCTTCACCTGCGCTCCAACCGGCCCCTGAGCGGCCTCGTGACCGTGCACGAGCTGCGGCAGGGAGACCGTCTCGACCTCGTGCTGTCCTGGGGACGCTTCCACCGCCACCACCGCTTCGACCCCGACGCCATGCTCCGCCAGACGGAGGACGCCTGGCGGCGGTGGATGCGGTCCTGCGACTACGCCGGCCCGCAGGAAGCACTCGTCCGCCGTGCCGCGATCACCTTGAAGATGTGCGACGACTGGGCCAACGGCTCGCTCGCCGCCGCCCCCACCTCCTCCCTGCCCGCACCCATCGGAGGAATCCGGAACTGGGACTACCGCTATGCCTGGATCCGCGACGCCGCCTTCGCGGTCTTCGCGCTGCGCCGCATCGGCTTCCACGGCGAGGCCGACGCCTTCCTCGGCTGGGTCCTCGACGCCTTCGAACGCAGCCGCCTGCCACGCATCATGTACACCCTCGACGGCGACCTGGTGCCCGAGGAGACCGAGGACGCCGAACTGGAGGGCTACCGAGGCTCCTCGCCCGTCCGCTGGGGCAACGGCGCCGCCGACCAGCGCCAGCACGACGTGTACGGCGAGATCCTGGACTGCGCCGACCAGTGGCTGCGCCGGGGCGGCGAGATCCAGCCCGCCATGTGGGCCAGTCTGGCCGGGCTCGCCGATGCGGCCGGCCACGCCTGGCACCGGCCGGACCAGGGCCTGTGGGAGATCCGCAGCGAGGGCCGTCCGTTCACCTACTCCGCCGGGCTGTGCCAGGTGGCCCTGGACCGGGCGGCGCAGATCGCCGAACGCTTCCGCCTGCCCGGCGACATCGGCGGCTGGCGCGACGCGGCCAACCGGTTGCGCGACCTCATCCTGGAGCAGTCCTGGGACGAGGACGCACAGACGCTCAGCGTGTACCTCGACGGCGGCGGCGTCGTCGACGCGAGCCTGCTGAACCTGCCGCTGCGCCACGTCGTACCGGCCGGCCATCCACGGATGGTGGCGACCACCCGTGCCGTCGCGACACGCCTCTCGGCCGGCGACGGGCTGCTCTACCGCTATCTGCACGACGAGCACCCCGACGGCCTCGCGGGCGACGAAGGAGCCTTCGTCCTGTGCAGCTTCTGGATGGTGGACAACCTGATCGGGCAGGGCCGGCTGGAGGAGGCCGAGGAACTGTACGCGTCGCTGTGCTCGCGAGCGAGCCCGCTGGGGCTCTTGTCGGAGCAGATCGACCCGACCACGGGAGCATTCATGGGCAACTTCCCCCAGGCGTTCAGCCACATCGGGATCATCGCCAGCGGAGTCAACCTCGAACGGGCGAGGGGCGGTTCCCGATGACCGTCCGACGACTCGTCGTGTTCGGCGGCACCGGCGACCTCACGGGCCGCTTCCTCCTGCCGGCGCTGGCCGCCCTGCACGCGGCGGGACACATCGACGACCGGTTCCGCCTCACGGGCGCCAGCCGGGAGGACTGGGACGGCGAGCGGTACCGGCAGTGGGCCGGCACCCAGCTCGACCGCCACGGCGCCGACCTGCCGGCCGCATCCCGGCGGGCCGTCACGGCGTCGGCCGACTACCGCAGGGCCGACGTCACGGACCCCGTCGACGTGGCCGCGGCCGTCGCCGGGGAAGACCCCGCAGCCGTCTACCTCGCCCTTCCCCCGGCGCTCTTCCCGGCGACGGTGACCGCCCTGCACGAGGCGGCACTGCCCCCGGGCAGCCGCATCGTCCTGGAGAAGCCCTTCGGCGAGGACCTCGCCGGCGCACAGGAACTGAACCGGCTGCTCGCCGATCTCGTACCCGAGCGCGCCGTCTTCCGGGTCGACCACTTCCTGGCCATGACGACCGTTCAGAACGTCCTCGGCAGCAGGCTCGCCAACCGGGTGCTCGAACCGATCTGGAACAGCACACACATCGCCGAGATCGAGATCGTCTGGGACGAGACCCTCGCCCTGGAAGGCCGGGCCGGCTACTACGACCACGTGGGCGCGCTGAAGGACATGGTGCAGAACCACCTGCTGCAACTGCTGTGCCTGGTCGCCATGGAACCACCGCTCACCCTCGGCGAGCGGGACCTGCGCGACCGGAAGGTCGACGTGCTGCGATCGGTGCGGCTGCTGACCGACTACGACCTCGTGCAGCGCACGCGCCGCGCCCGCTACTCCTTGGGCCGGGTCGGCGAACACGACGTGCCCGCCTATGTCGACGAGGACGGTGTCGACGCGCGGCGCCGCACCGAGACCTTCGCCGAGATCGTGCTGGAACTCGACAACTGGCGCTGGGCGGGCACCCGGTTCCGACTGCGCAGCGGCAAGGCCCTCGGCAAGGACCGCAAGGAGGTCGCGGTGCGCTTCCGTTCCGTTCCTCACCTGCCCTTCGGGCAGGACAAGGACATCCGGCCCAACGTGCTGCGCTTCGGACTGGAACCCGAGAGCCTGACCATGGACATGACCGCGACCGGCTCGCGTGCCGAGACCCTCGCACCGCTGTCGCTGACCGCCGAGATGGACGCCCCCGAACTGCCGGCCTATGGCCGTCTCCTGCTGGACGTCCTCGACGGCAACCCCGCCCTGTCCATCCGCGGCGACGAGGCCGAGGAGTCCTGGCGCGTCGTCGAGCCGGTCCTGTCCGCCTGGGAGAGGGACCTGGTACCCCTGGAGGAGTATCCGGCCGGCTCGGACGGGCCCCCTCCCCGCCACATCAGCCCTGAGCGGCGGGACGACTTGCTGCACGAGGGGACGGTCGTGCCGGCCGACTCCTGACAGCGCACCCACGACCGCCGTGCCGCACCGGTGACCGCACACCGGTACGGGAGGAGAGCCGATGACCCACCCTGCTGAGAGCCGTCCTCCGTGTGTCGTGGTCACCGGGGTGTCCGGGGCCGGCAAGTCGACGGTCGCCCGGCTGCTGGCCGCGCGCCTGGGTGTGCCCTTCGCCGAGGCGGACGACTTCCACTCTCCCGACAACATCCGCAAGATGGCCTCGGGCGTTCCGCTGGACGACGGGGACCGCCGGTCGTGGCTGGAGTCCGTCGGACGCTGGCTGGGCGACCACGACGCCACCGGCAGTGGGGGAGTGGCGGCCTGCTCCGCCCTGCGGCGACGCTACCGGGACGTCCTGAGCTCGGCCTGCCCCGCCGTGTTCTTCTTCCAGCTCACGGCCGACCGGGAGGTGCTCGCGGAAAGGCTCGGCGGGCGCAGCGGCCACTTCATGCCCGAGACCCTGCTCGACTCCCAGCTGGCGACGCTCGAGCCGCTCGAACCGGACGAGAGGGGAGCCGCCCTGGACGCCGCACCGCCTCCCGCGGACATCGTCCGAACGGCCACGCAACTGCTTCCCCGACGATGACCGGCCGGTTTCGGCGGCCCCCGGCCGGTCAGGAGCCTTCACCGGCGACGCGGCGTCGATCCCTCTTTCCCGCTCGGCGCCCCCTCCTACCGGTCCGCGTCCGTCGGTTGCGGAACGAGGGCGATGGGCGCGTCGGCGAAGTGGAGGGCCGCGTGGGCGACATGCCCCACATAGCGGCTTCGGGGTTCGGCGCGGCGCCCCACCACGAGGAGCTGAGCCGCCGCCGCCAAGGACACCAGCATCTCCGCCGTCGGACCCGCCTGGACATGTTCCACCACCGGGACCTGCGGATACCGCTCGCGCCACGGCGCCAGAAGGTCCGCGAGGTCATGACGGTGGACCTCCTCCCACCCACCGTGCTCGTCCGCGCGGCGCACCAGCTCGGGCTCGTAGGTGAACATGGCGGGCAGGTTCCAGGCGCGCGCCGCGCGCAGCGGGACACCGCGC
>NZ_JBSGZJ010000258.1:0-10209 GCF_053610925.1 Streptomyces sp. NPDC054847
GCCCGAGGCCGCGCCCTCTTCGTGTTCCTGCCCTGCTGCCACCGGCGGCCACTGGCCACCCTCACGGAGGCGGGGTCGGTCAGTGCTTGAGGTCGATCGTGAAGCGCCTCGTGCCCGGAGCGATCGTGTCGGCGTGGACCGAGCCACGAGCCCGGTCGTATTTACCGGTGCCGCCGGTGATCCCGTTGTCGAACGAAGGGGGAGGGCCCGGGACGAGATGGCCGAAGACCATCCCCTGCACAGAGAGCTGGCCGCCCGGGAGGGTGTAAGTGACGATGCACACCTCCGCTCCGCCGTTCTCGACCCGGGTGGTGGTGCAGGTGCCGGCGGTCTCGCCGACCTCATTGCCGGCCTGGTCGAAGAGGATCGAGCGGACGACGGTCCGATCGCCCTGGGCGGGGGCGCCGCCCGGGTTGACGGGGAAGCGCGACTGCTCCGCGAGCCGGCCGATGAGTGTGATGACCCGGTCCTTGCCCTCGGCGTGGGCGGAGTCAGTGTCCGTCGCGGAGGCGGCCGCGACAGGGACGCAGGCGAGGAGGGTGACCAGCGCGGTGGCCGTGCCGAGACAGGCTGCTCTGATGGGGCGCACGTGTGGCTCCTGAGGTCGATGATCATGGATGATCCGGTGGCGCATTCATAACCTCGGCTCTGCCGCCGCCCGGAACATCCCGGCCCGACCCACCGGAAGATCCGACCAGTCGGACCAAGGACCGACCCAGGACGAGCGACCGCCCGCCCGGTACCTCACATCGCGCTCGCGTCGCGTTCCCATAACTACCGCCCCCTGTGTCACTCCCGTCACGTAGAGTGCGAACGACTCATGTTCTGAACATGTTCAAGGTGTGCACTCTGGGGAGGGGGCTGCGGTCATGCGCAGTGGAGCCAAGGTCGGCATCATCGCCGGCGCGTTCGTGGTGATCGCCGGTGGCGTGGGCTACGGCGGCTACAACCTGTACAACGGGCTCACCGGCTCGGGCGGGGGCGGTGGCGCGAGCACCAAGGCAGCGTCGGGCGAGAAACGGAGCGGCCCGCCGAGCGCGGACGAGATCGAGGAGACCGCGACGGAGTTCCTCGCGGCCTGGGCCGCCGGCAAGGGCTCCGAGGCGGCCCAGCTGACCAACAACCAGGGCGAGGCCGAGCCGCTGCTCACGGGCTTCACGGAGCAGGCACACGTCTCGAAGGCCGTCATCAAGGCCGGCCCGGCGGCGGGCGCGACGGTGCCGTTCACCGTGGAGGCGACGGTGACGTACGAGGGGAAGAGCAAGCCCTGGTCGTACGCCTCGAAGCTGACCGTGGTGCGCGGGCTCACCACGGGCAAGGCGCTGGTCGACTGGCAGCCGTCCGTCGTCCATCCCGAACTCACCGCGGGCGCCTCGCTGTTGACGGCGGAGGCGTCGGCCCCGCCGATCAAGGCGCTCGACGACAACGGTGTCGAGCTCAGCGAGGAGAAGTTCCCCTCGCTCGGTCCGGTCCTCGACGCGCTGCGCAAGGAGTACGGGGACAAGGTCGGCGGCACGCCGGGCATCGAGCTGGCGATCACCTCCGCCGACGCGAACGTGCCCGACCGCAGCCTGCTGACGCTGACCGAGGGAAAGTCCGGCACCCTGCGCACCACGCTGGACGCCGGGGTGCAGGCGGCGGCAGAGAAGGCAGTGGCGGACTACGCCAAGGCGTCCGTGGTCGCTGTCCAGCCCAGCACGGGCGAGATCAAAGCGGTGGCCAACACCCCCGCGGAGGGCTTCAACACGGCGTTCCAGGGAGCGCAGGCGCCCGGTTCGACGATGAAGATCGTGACGGCCGCGATGATGCTGGACAAGGGCCTGGTGAACGGGCCGAACTCGCCGGTCGAGTGCCCGTCGACGGTCACCTGGGAGCGGGAGTTCCACAACCTCAAGGACTTCTCGATCCCCGGGGCGACGTTCCAGCAGGCCTTCGCCCGCTCCTGCAACACCACTTTCATCAAGCCGGTGAAGCCGCTGGGCGCCGCCGCGGGCACGGCGCTCGGCGAGACCGCCGCCAAGTACTTCGGCATCGGCCTCAACTGGAAGTCCGGCGTCGTCACCGTCGACGGAAAGGTCCCGGAGTCGACGGGCTCGGAGACCGCCGCCTCGTACATCGGGCAGGGCCAGATTCAGATGAACGCCCTCAATGTCGCCTCCCTCGCCGCGACCGTGAAGAACGGCGGCTTCAAGCAGCCGGTCATCGTCCCGCAGAGCCTGGACGACCGTGAACTGGCGACCGCGCAGCGGCTGCCGGCCTCGATGGCGGCGTCCCTGCGGCAGATGATGCGCGCGGCCACCGTGGGCTCCGGCACGGCGACGGCGGCCATGGCGTCCGTCGGCGGCGACAAGGGCGCGAAGACGGGCTCGGCGGAGGTCGACGGCCAGGGCGACTCCAACAGCTGGTTCACCGGCTACGCCGACGACCTGGCCGCCGCGGCGGTCGTCCAGGCCGGCGGACACGGCGGCGACTCGGCGGGCAGCACCGTCGCCCGGGTGCTGAACGCACGCTGAACCACCGGACGAAAACGTTCGCATGGCCCGTACAGCTACCGCTAGCGTGCGGGCCATGAGCACTCACGACGACACCACCGGCGCCCACCCCCGTTTCGCCGAGGCCCTGCGCGAGCTCGGTCTCGACGTCCCGGTGCGCCGCTTCCCGGACGCGACCCGTACCGCCGCTCAGGCCGCGGAGGCCATCGGCTGCGACGTCAGCGAGATCGTCAAGTCGCTGATCTTCACCGCGGACGGGGCGCCGGTACTCGTGCTGATGGACGGCTCGTCGCGGGTGGACGTGGAGCGGGTACGGCAGGAGCTCGGCGCCGAGTCCGTGAAGCGCGCCGACGCCGACCTGGTACGGGAGACGACGGGCTACGCGATCGGCGGCGTCCCGCCGTTCGGCCACCGCACCCGCACCCGGGTGCTGGCCGACCGCGGGCTGCTCGACCACGACGTGGTGTGGGCGGCGGCGGGAACCCCGCACACGGTCTTCCCGCTCGACCCGAAGTCCCTGATCGCGCACGCGGGCGGCACTCTGGTGGATGTCCGCGAGCGCACCGCGTGACCCCTCTGGTCACCGGGGCGGTCCTCGCCGCGGCGTTGACCCACGCCGGCTGGAACGCGCTCGCGCACCGGATCAAGGACCGGCTGGTCGTCTTCACCCTGATCGTCGGGGGCGCGTCGGTCATCGGTGGGCTGATGGCGCCGTTCGTGCCGGTCCCGGCCGCCGGCGCCTGGCCGTATCTGATCGCGTCGGCGGCACTGCACGTCGGCTACCACGCGCTGCTGCTGCGGTCGTTCAGCCTCGGGGACTTCGGCCAGGTGTATCCGATCGCCCGCGGCACGGCCCCGCTGGTGGTGACCGCCGCTGCCGCCCTGTTCGTCGACGAGCGCGTCAGCGGCGGGCAGTTGGCGGGCGTGGTGGTCGCCTCGGCCGGGCTCGTCGGCCTGGCGGTGTGGGGCGTCCTGCCGCTGGGCCGCCGGGCGGGGGAGGCCGCGCGGCCGCACTGGCCGGCGGTGACGGCGGCGCTCGCGACGGGCCTGTCGATCTCCGCGTACACCGTGATCGACGGGATGGGCGTGCGGGAGGCCGGTACGGCGGCCGGCTACATCGCCTGGCTGATGATCCTGGAAGGCATACCGCTGGTCCTCTACGCGATATACGTCCGCCGGGCCGCGCTGTGGCCGCAATTGCGGCCGTACGCGGGGCGCGGGCTGCTGGGCGCGGCCATGGCGGTCACCGCGTACGGACTGGTGCTCTGGGCCCAGACGCGTGCGCCGCTCGCGCCCGTCGCGGCGCTGCGCGAGTCGTCGATCATCGCGGGAGCGGCGATCGGCGCGCTGTTCTTCAAGGAACGCTTCGGTGGCCCGCGGATCGCGGCGGCGGTACTGATGGTGGCGGGCATCGGCCTGATGCTGACGTCCGGCTGACGCCCTCTGCGACGGCCGGGCGCAGCCGACGTCCGGCGCTCGCCCGACGGCGTTTCCGACGGCCGGCGCCCCGGCCTGTGCTCCGCGAGGGGCGGCTGCTAGCGGTCCGCCGCGCGCTCGTCCACCACCATCTGCCGGAATCCGGTGTTGACGGCCAGCAGCCCGCCGTCGACCGGCAGCGTCGTGCCCGTGACCCACGCAGCGTCCCGTGAGGCGAGGAAGGCGACCGCGGCGGCGATGTCCTCGGGCTCGCCGACCCGGCCGAGCGGGTAGACACCGCTCAGGACCTCGAGGCTCTTCTCCCGGCCCGCCCACGAACGGGTGCGGATCGTACCGGGGTTGACCTGGTTGACCCGGATGCCGCGTGCGGCGCCCTCACCCGCCAGGGTGCGGGTCAGCGACGCCAGGCCGGCCTTGGCCGCGCTGTAGGCGTGGCCGCCGAAGTCCTGTTCGGCGTTGACGGAGCCGATGTTGACGATCGCGCCGCGTCCATGAGCGGCCAGGTGCGGCCACGCGGCCCGTGCGCACCGCAGCGCGCCGGTGAGCGTGACGTCCAGGTCCTGTTCCCAGCCGTCGTCCGACAGCTCCTCGAGCGGCCCGAAGTGCCGGGAGGCCGAGAACGCGTTGTTGACCAGCACGTCCAGGGAACCGAAGTTCTCCACCGCGCGGGCCACGGCCGCCTCCGCCGACGCCCGGTCGGCGACGTCGCAGCGGACGAAGGCCGCACCCTCGATCCCGGCCGCGGTCCGCTCCGCGGCCTCCGCGTCGATGTCGGCGATCAGGACCCGCGCGCCCTCGGACGCCAGCCTGCGTGCCGTCGCCGCGCCGATGCCCCGCGCGCCCCCGGTGATCAGTGCCCCGTAGCCCTCGAAACGTGTCATAGGGCCGAACGTACCGCCCTGATGAGGGCCTGGGCACGGGGGTCGGCGGTAACGCCCTTGCGCATGCCGTTGGTCGTGTAGCCGAGGGCGATGCCCGATTCGGGGTCGGCGAAGCCGAGTGAACCGCCGCGGCCCGGGTGGCCGAAGGACCCAGGTCCCAGCAGCGGCGACGCGGGGCCGTGCAGCATGAAGCCGAGCCCGAAGCGGGTGGGCACCACCAGGACCCGGTCGGGTCCGGCGGACTCCTCGGTGCGGGCCAGCGTGAGCGTGGCGGGCGCGAAGAGCCGGCGGCCGCCGTCGACGTCGCCGATGGTCGCCGCGTAGAAACGGGCGAGCGCGCGGGCGGTGGATATGCCGTTGGACGCGGGGAGTTCGGCGGTGCGGTAGACGGGGTCGTTCTCGTCAGGGAAAGGGTCGATGGCTCCGAAGGCGCGGCGGGTCAGGGAAGCGGGGTCGCGGTACGCCTCCGCCACGGAGCGCTTGGGGCGCAGCCGGAGGCCGCCGCCCTCGGCGGCCGGGGGTTCCGCGACGGGGCCGAGCCGGCCGACCCGGTGGGCCTCTTCGCCGGGCAGTCCTATCCACAGGTCGAGGCCGAGGGGGCGGGCTATCTCCTCCGCGACCCAGCGGCCGATGCCGCGTCCGGTGACCCGGCGCACCAGTTCGCCCAGCAGCCAGCTGTAGGTCTGTGCGTGGTAGCCGTGGTCGGTGCCCGGCTCCCAGACGGGCGCCTGCGCGGCGACAGCGGCCGGTCCGCAGATGCCGTCCGCCGCCTGCGCGGGGGTGAGCGGACGGTCCAGCACCGGCAGCCCCGCGCGGTGCGCGAGGAGGTGGCGTACGAGGACGCGTTCCTTGCCGGCCGCCTTGAAGTCCGGCCAATAGGTGCCGACCGGCGCGTCAAGGTCGATCTGGCCGCGCTGGTGGAGCAGCAGGACGACGGCCGCGGCGACGCCCTTGGTGGCGGAGCGGACGACCTGTGCGGTGTCGAGCGCCCACGGCTCGTGCCCGTCCACGTCCCGGGTGCCTGCCCACAGGTCGACGACCTTGCGCCCGTCGCGGTAGACGGCGACGGCCGCCCCGCGTTCGCCGCGCTGTTCGAAGTTGCGCGCGAAGGCGTCCGCGACCGCCTCGTAGCCGTCCGCCACCGTGCCCCGGACGTCCACCACGTCTGCTCCTTCGCTGCGATCCATCCCCCCATGGTGCAACGTGGTCCGGACCACTGTGACCGCGGGTCGGTTCCCGCGGCCTCCCCCGGCGGGTCAGCTGAGGACGATGGAGACGTCGATGTTGTCGCGGGTGGCGTTGGAGTACGGGCAGACCTGATGGGCAGCGGCTACGAGCCGCGCCGCGAGGTCCTGGTCCACGAGCGGCAGCGAAACGTTGAGCGCGACGGCGAGCCCGTATCCGCGTGCGCTGTTGGGCCCGATGCCGACCTTGGCGGCGACGGTCGAGCCGGTGAGGTCGAGGCCCGCGCGGCGTCCGACGAGCACCAGGGCGTTGTGGAAGCAGGCGCTGTAGCCGGCGGCGAAAAGCTGTTCCGGATTGGTGCCGCGGCCGTCGCCACCGAGGGCGGGCGGCATGGCGACGCGGAGTTCGATCTGCCCGTCGTGGCTCGTCACATAGCCGTCGCGGCCGCCGTGGGCGGTGGCCTCGGCCACGTACATGATCTTGGTGGGGCGGGTGTCGACCGTGTCGACCTGTTCGCTCATGCTGCGTCCCCGAGTGTGCACCGGTGCGATTACATCGCGCACAATGTATCCGAGCCGTCAGCCGCGGCCCTACTCGGGGGTAGCCTTCGTCGCCGCGTCCGCGAGCCGGTGCAGATCGGCGCGGAGCCGCGCGATCTCCGACCCCTCCAGGCCCGTGCTCACAAGCAGTTGGGCAGGCACCGCCTCCGCCCTTTCACGCATCGCCTCACCCTCCTCCGTGAGCACCAGTCGCACCGAGCGCTCATCGGCGGCGGAGCGCTCCCGGCGCACCAGACCCGCCGTCTCCAGCCGCTTCAGCAGCGGCGAGACGGTGCCGTAGTCGAGCCGCAGCGCTGCCCCCAGCTCCTTGACCGGGATCTCGCCGCGCTCCCACAGCACCAGCATCGTGAGGTACTGCGGGTAGGTCAGGCCGAGTTCGGCGAGCAGCGGCCGGTAGGCGGCCGTGACCGCCCGCTGCGCCGCGTACAGCGCGAAGCACAGCTGGTCGTCGAGCAGCAGCGACGCCGCCCCGCTCCGGTCCTCGTATCCACGCCCCATGTTCACGCGCCTATTGTCACGGACCTCGGATCGAAGCCGAAGGGCAGCTCCAGCCGGTGCGCGCGCATCAGATCGTCGTCGCCCAGCAGCTCCTGCGTGCTTCCGTCCGCGACGACGACCCCGTCGCTGAGGATCACCGAGCGCGGGCACAGCTCCAGCGCGTACGGCAGATCATGCGTCACCATCAGCACGGTGACGTCCAACGCGCGCAGGATGTCTGCCAGTTCGCGGCGCGAGGCCGGGTCGAGGTTGGACGAGGGCTCGTCGAGCACCAGGATCTCCGGCTCCATGGCGAGCACGGTCGCGACCGCGACCCGGCGGCGCTGCCCGAACGACAGATGGTGCGGCGGGCGGTCGGCGAACTCGGCCATGCCGACCCGCTCGAGCGCGGCCATGACCCGGGCCTCCAGCTCGGGGCCACGCATCCCGGCCGACGCCGGGCCGAACGCCACGTCTTCCCGGACGGACGGCATGAACAGCTGGTCGTCCGGGTCCTGGAAGACGATGCCGACGCGGCGGCGGATCTCCGCGAGGTTCTCGCGCCCGACCGGCAGCCCGGCGACGGACACCGTGCCGACCCCGCCCGCCAGGATGCCGTTGAGGTGGAGGACGAGCGTGGTCTTGCCCGCGCCGTTGGGGCCGAGGAGGGCGACCCGCTCGCCGCGCCCGACCGTCAGGTCGACACCGAACAGCGCCTGGTGGCCGTCTGGATAGGCGTACGCGAGTCCGCGCACGTCGAGAGAGGGCGGCGGCGTCACGTTCATAGCGTCCATCCCAGCAGACAGACCGCGAGTGCGGTCACGGGCAGTGCGGCGGCGTACGACCACTGGGCGCCGGTCGCCCGCACGTCGTCGAGGACCGGCATCGTGCCGGTGTAGCCCCGGCTGACCATCGCCAGGTGCACCCGTTCACCGCGCTCGTAGGAGCGGATGAACAGGGCGCCGGCGGACTTGGCCAGCACACCCCAGTGGCGTACACCGCGCGCCTCGAAGCCGCGTGAGCGGCGGGCGATCGACATCCGGCGCATCTCGTCGGCGATGACGTCGCCGTAGCGGATCATGAAGGAGGCGATCTGGACCAGCAGCGACGGCAGCCGCAGCCGCTGAAGTCCGAGGAGCAGGGAGCGCAGTTCGGTCGTCGAGGCGAGGATCACGGAGGCGGCGACGCCCAGCGTGCCCTTGGCGAGGATGTTCCACGCGCCCCACAGGCCGGGGACGGAGAGGGAGATCCCCAGCACCTCGGTCTGTTCACCGGGCACCACGAACGGCATCAGCAGGGCGAAGGCCACGAACGGGATCTCGATCAGCAGCCGCCGCAGCAGGAAGCCGATGGGGATCCGGGCCACCGCCGCGACTGTGCCGAGCAGCACCGCGTACAGCCCGAAGGCCCAGACCGCCTCGCGCGGGGTGGAGACCACGACGAGTACGAAACCGAGGACGGCGAGCAGCTTGCAGTGCGCCGGGAGCACATGCACCGGCGAGTGGCCGTGCCGGTAGAGCTTGTGGGCGTGGCCCGCACCCATGTCAGACCGATCCCTGGACGGATGCCGGTTCGGTGGCCTCGCTGCGGCGGCGGCGCACCACATAGAAGACGCCGCTGCCGAGGGCCGCTGTCGCGCCGACCCCGATCACGCCGGCGAGACCGCCGGAGAGCCGGGCGTCGGAGACGTCCTTGACGCCGTAGTCGGCGAGCGGCGAGTCGGCGACGGCGTGCTCCTCGGCGGTACGGTCGATGCCCTTGTCGGCGGCGACCTTCTCCAGACCGTCGGGGTCGGCGGAGGCGTAGAAGGAGACGAAGCCGGCGAGGACGAGACTGGTCACCAGGCCGCCGAGCCACAGCCGGCGCGGCGAGCGGGCGGCGGCGGGCGCCGGCCGGGCCGCCGCCGGGGCGTCGACGAGCTCGCCGCCGACGCGGAGCTTCAGCGGTGCCGACAGACCACGGGCGCCGTACACCAGGTCGGGCCGTACGGCGATGACCGCGCCCACGGTCAGCATGGTGATCACGGCCTCGCCGATGCCGATCAGGACGTGGACGCCGACCATCGCGGTGAGGACGGAGCCGATCGGGACCTCGGTCAGGCCGCCGACCGCGTAGAGGAGGGTGAACGCCGCGGCGGCGGCCGGGACGGACACCAGCGCTGCGACGAAGGACGCGGCGGTCACGGAGCGGCGGGTGCGCGGCAGGATCCTGACCAGGCCGCGGAAGAGTCCGTACGCGACGAGGACGGTGACGACGCCCATGACGGTGATGTTGACGCCGAGCGCGGTGAGTCCGCCGTCGGCGAAGAGGATGCCCTGCATCAGCAGGACGACGGCTATGCACAGCACGCCGGTGAACGGCCCGACGAGGATGGCCGCGAGCGCCCCGCCGAGCAGATGGCCGCTGGTGCCCGCCGCGACGGGGAAGTTGAGCATCTGAACGGCGAAGACGAACGCGGCGACGAGCCCGGCGAGCGGCGCCGTGCGGTCGGCGCCGGGAAGCTCCGTGGGGGATCCGCCCAGCTCGCGGCGGGCGCCGCGGAGGCTGACGGCGACCGCGCCGGCGGCGGCGACTCCGGCGGCCACCGAGACGGGCGCGTTGATGAATCCGTCGGGGACATGCATGGGGAGCTCCGCTTCGGACAGATGAAGAAGTGCTCAATGATAATGCCCTGCTGCAAATGACTTGCAAGAGCGCATGGATCACAAATGAACATGGTTCCACGGAGGACGACGGAGCATCCCAGCCGAAATATGGGACATTAGAGACAAAGTGGACGCGAGTGTGAGGAGCTTGCCGATGTCGCACGCCGTCAAAGAGCAGGCAAGAGGCCGGATCGTCACCGACGCTCCTCAGCACCGACCAGTGCGCGTCTTCCTCAGCTACGACCCCGCCGAGGATCCCGCCACCGTCAGTTTCGCGTTCCCGAGCGGCAAGGAGTGGACGTTCCCGCGTGAACTCCTCGAGTCGGGGCTGCGGGCGCCCACCCGGGACGGGGACATCGGCATCTGGCCCTGCGGACGCGTCCAGGCGATCATCGAGTTCCACACCCCGGACGGTGTCGCGGTGGTCCAGTTCGACTCGCAGACGCTGATCCGGTTCCTCCGCCACACCTACGCGGTGGCCGCTCCGGCGCTCTGAGGCCCGGTGCCCCGCGGACACACAGCTAAAGAGGTG
>NZ_JBSGZJ010000259.1:0-10126 GCF_053610925.1 Streptomyces sp. NPDC054847
GTGCTGTGCGGGCGCACAGCCCGGAGCGGCTCACGATGGGACCGTGCCCAGCGCGGCGGGCCAGGGCGGCGAAGCGCGGACCGGACCCTTCCGGAGGGTAGTTACGCGGGAGTAAGTTGCCGGGCGTGAATCCATCGACGACCGTGCACAGTCCCCTTCGGCTGTACGGCCGAAGCGGTGAACTCGCCCTTCTCGACGAACAGTCGGCCCGCCTGAGCGACGGCCGCGGCAGCACCCTCGTGATCACCGGGCCGCCCGGCCTCGGCCGCAGCGCCCTCGCGCGGCACGCCGTCGACAGCCGGCACGAAGGGGCGGTGCTCCACACGCGGGCCGCCCCCGCCGAAGCCCTGCTCCCGTACAGCGGACTCCACGCCCTGCTCTGCTCGGCGCCCGGACCCCTGCCCGGACCGGTCGAGGACGTGACCCGCGCCGGCACAGCGCCCACCGCGCTGCTGGAGCTGCTCAGGACCCTCGGCTCCCACGGCCCGCTGCTGCTCTGCGTCGACGACGCCCACGCCTGGGACCGTGACTCGCGCATCGCGCTCGGCTTCGCCGCCCGCCGCCTCCCCCCGCGCGACCGCGTCGCCGTCCTGCTCACCGCGACCGACGATCCGGGCGGCGGGGACGCCTTCACCGGACTGCCGCGGCTGCGGCTCGGACCGCTCGACGACACGGCCGCCGGCGCGCTGATCGACCGCCTGACGGAAGGCCGGGCCGACCCGCTCGTACGGGACGAGCTGCGCCGGGAGGCAGCGGGCAACCCGGGGCTGCTGACCGCGCTCACCGTGCGGCTCACGCCCGACCAGCTCGCCGGCCACGCGCCGCTGCCGCACCCCCTCCCCGGCGCGGAGCGCGTCCTGGACGCGTACGCCGCCCGCGCCGAGGCACTGCCCGCGGACACCCGGCTCCTGCTGCTCCTCGCCGCAGCGGCGGAGGAACACGAACCGGAAGGCGCCGGCGCCGACGCCGCCCTGCTGCTGCGCGCGGCCCGGCTGGCGGGAGTCGACCCCGACCACCTGCTGCCCGCGGAGCGCGCGGGCGCACTCCACAGCGACGGCACACGGGTCCGCTTCACGCATCCGCTGCTGCGCACCGCCGTACTGCGCCGTGCGCCGCTGCCGCGCCGGAGAGCCGCGCACCGCCTGCTGGCCGCCGCCCTCGACGGGCCGCACCTCACCCTGCCGCGACTGGTCCAACGGGCCTGCGCGGCAGGCGGGTACGACCCGTTCCTCGCCGACGCGCTGGCAGGAGCGGCCACCGCCCCCCGGCCGCACACCGACCGCGCCACGGCCCTCGCGCGGGCCGCGGAACTCACCGCCGACGAGACCCTGCGGGGCACACGGTTCTCGGCCGCGGCCGAGCACGCCTGGCTGGACGGCGAGCCCGGCCGCGCCCGCGCGCTGCTGGCCCGCGTCCGTGCCGTACCCGCTTCGGGCCGGGCCCACCATGTACGCGGGCTGATCGCGCTGTGCGACGGCCCGGTGGCCGACGCCCGCGAGTCCCTGCTCGCCGCTGCCGCGCTCCTCGCAGCCGACGACGCCGACCGCTCGACCGCCGCCCTGCTCGCCGCCGCGGACGCCGCATGGGCCATGGGCGACCCCCACGGCTACGCGGACGCGCTTGCCCGGGTCCGGGCGGAGGGGGCGGAAGCGCTGGGCCCGGCCGGTTCCCCGCGTGCCGAGCGGGGCGGTCCGCAGAGCTGTGCGGAGGCACTTGCCCCGGTCCGGGCGGTGGGGGCGGAAGCGCCCGACCCCGCCGGTTCCCCGGGTTCCGCCGCGGCCCCGGGCGCCGAAGGGGGCGGTCCGCCGGGCTCCGCGGACAAGCCGGACGCGGCCGGTTCCCCGCGTGCCGAGCGGGGCGGCCCGCAAGGCTACGCGGACGCGTTTGCCCGGTTCCGGGCGGCTGCGGTGCACGCGCCGGACGTGGCCGGTTCCCCGTGCGCCGGGCGAGGCGGCCCGGACGGCACCCAGGCGCTCGGCAGGTATGTCGCGGGCATGCTGGCCGTGTTCGCGGGGCGGACCGGTGCCGGCCACACGCTGCTGCGGGAATGCGTCGAGGCGTCGGCGCGCGCCGAGGATCCGGCCGTACTGCTGAGGTCGGCCGCCGCCGCGCTCGTCGTCGGGGACGTGGACGCCGCCTGCCGGGCGGGCGCCAGGGCGCTGGCCGCCGTACGGGTCCACGGGCCCCGGGTGCTGCTGCCCCCGGCACTGGAGCACCTCGCCTACGGCGAACTGCGCGCCGGCCGGCACGCGCGGGCCAGGGTGCACGCCCTCGAGGGCCTGCGCGCCGCCCGTGAGCTCGGCCGCCGCAACAGCGCCGCCCATCTGCACGCCGTCCTCGCCCTGACCGCGTCCCTGGAGGGCGACGCAGAGGCCTGCGCCGAGCACGCCGCGGCCGCCGGTTCCACCGCCGCCGCGCACGGGCTGGCCCAGGCCGCGAGCCTCGCGGTGTGGGCGGTGGCCCGGACGGACCTCGCGGCGGGCCGGTGCGCGGAGGCCGCCGCTCGACTGCGTCCCCTCGTCGTACCCGGCCCGCGACGCGGCCACTTCGCGGTCATGATGCTCGCCGTGCCGTGCTTCGTGGAGGCGGCCGTCCTCGCGGGCCGTACGGACGGGACGGCCGTCGCCGTGGAGGAGTTCGGGGCGTGGGCGGCGAGCACCGCCGACCCGCTCGCACCCGCACAGCTCGCCCGCTGCCGGGCCCTCGTCGCCCCGCCGGAGGAGGCCGCCGCCCGCTACGAGGAGGCGCTCGCCCACCACGAGAGGGCCGGCGGAGACTTCGAGCGGGCCCGCACCCTGCTGCTGTACGGGCAGTGGCTGCGCCGCCGGCGCAGGACACGGGAGGCACGCGGCCCGCTGCGGGACGCCCTCGTCGCGTTCGAGCGCTGCGGGGCGCGGAGCTGGGCCGAACGCGCCGGCGGTGAGCTGCGGGCGGCCGGTGAGGCGGTGGCCGGTGACTCCGGGAGCGGCCCGCTGGACCGGCTCACGCCGCAGCAGCGGCGCATCGCCCACCATGTCGCGGAAGGTGCGACGAACCGGGAGGTGGCCCTGCGGCTGTCGGTCAGCACCAGGACCGTCGATCACCATCTGCGGAACGTGTTCGCCCTGCTCGGAGTGCGTTCGAGGACCGAACTGGCACGTCTGCTGGAGCGCTCCGGCGCCTGAGGCCGGCCGCCCGCGTTGCTGGACCGTGATGAGAACTATGCCGCAAACCCCTGGGTACCGACTGGGCGGTATGCCATTCTGCGAGCGTCAGGTAGATCCGGTGCGGTCGTGTCCCACGCCGCGCGCCGGAGCGAGCCGACTCCTGGTGGAGGCCGCCCATGTCGAATCTCGTACGTTCGCGCGTCAGGGCGGTTCCCACGCCCCACGCGGTTCTGCCCCGCTCCCGCTCCCTGCTGGACGCCGAGGCGATCGCCGTACTGCACCGTGCCGCCCAGGTACTGCTGGACGACGTGGCCGGCCTGACCACCACCCTCGTCAGCGAGCTGCGCGAGCAGGAACCCGCCTACCGGGCGGCGATCGAAGCCGACACGACAGAGGTGTGGCAGGAGGTGTACCAGTCACTGCGCCACAACATCGCCTCCCTGATCCGCCCCCGCGAGAGCCGCGACATCGCCCGGCGCACCTCGCGCTCCATCGGCGCCGCACGCGCCGAACAGAACGTGCCGCTCGACGCCGTGCTGCACGCGTTCCGGCTCGGCGGGGCGATGGTGTGGCAGGGACTGGTGGACGAGACCGCGCGCCGCCACCCGGAGGACATCCGGCTGCTCGTCCATGTCGCAGCGGACGTCTGGAACTTCGTCGACGAGCACTGCGCCCTCGTCACGGAGGCCTACCGCCAGGCCGAACGCCGGATGGCATGGCGGCGCGAGAACCGTCTGCGGCTGATGACGGCGGCGCTGCTCGACGGCACGGCCCGGATCACCGACCTGCCCGACGCGTCGGCGATGCTCGAACTGCCCGAGGACGGCCGCTTCGTCGTGATCGCGGCCGCGTCCGCCCATCCGCACGCGCCCGGCCCGCTGGTCACCCTGCCGTCCGGCACTCCCGTGGTGTGGCACTCCACCCCGGAGGCCGAACTGGGGATCGTGCACCTGGTGGACGGCCCCGCTCCCGGTCCCCGCCGCTGCGACGAGGACGGCGACGAAGACGGCCCCGGCGACGGCACCGCCCACCATGGGCCGGCCGACCCGGCCGCCCTCGCCGCAGGGCTGAGCGCCGCCCCCGGAGTCCGCGTGGGGATCGGTTCCGCCGTCACCGGTCTCGCCGCCATCGGTAAGGGGCGAAGACTCGCCGGAACCGCACTGCGGGCCTGCCCCCGCACCGGCGGTGTCGTCCTCCTCGACGACCACCTGCCGGCCGCGGTCGTCGTCTCCTCCCCGGACCTCGGCAGGGCGCTCGCGGAGCGCGTACTGGGGCCGCTGTACGCGATCGAGCCGGCCGACCGCGACCTCCTCGTCGACACGCTCACCGCCTGGCTCGACGCCGAGGGCTCCGCGCAGCGCGCGGCGACGCGGCTGTACTGCCACCGCAACACCGTCCTCAACCGGCTCCGCCGCTTCGAACAGCTCACCGGCCGCTCGCTGTCCCGGCCGTCCGACGTCGTCGAGGTCTCCCTCGCCCTCACCGCCCGCCGGCTGCTGGGGAGCCAGGGGTAGCCGGGGTGTGACGCGGCACACCCCGAGGTGCCCGTGCCTGTGCGCGGGCACCGATGCCGGACCGGCCGCTGTACGCGGTAACGGATGCCTGTTGATGTATCCGGCATGTCATCTGATATCCACCTGGTCGGGCCTGTCGCGTCGGGTGCCGGGATCGAGGGCCGTTCTCTCGCCCTCGTCGTCTTCCTCGCGTTCGTCACGGTCTCGCTTCTGCTGTGCGGCCTGGCCGCCGCCGACCAGGACGACCCGGAGCACTTCTACGCCGGCGGTGCCACGCTCGGCCCGGTCGGCGGAGGGCTCGCCGTCGCCGGGGACTACGTCTCCGCCGCGACCCTGCTCAGTACCACCGGCTCCGTCGCCCTCGTCGGGGCGGACGGCATCCTCTTCGCCATGGCGACCGTCGCCTCGCTGGTCCTGGTGATGCTGGTGCTGGCGAAGCCGCTGCGCGGCGGCGGGATCTACACGCTCGGCGACTTCCTCACCGAGCGGCTCGCCGACCGCTCCGTTCGCGTGCCCCTCGGGATCGCGGCGATCGTCGTCCTGTTCCCGCTGCTCGTGGTCCAGCTCGCCGTCGCGGGCAAGATCATGACGTCCATGTTCGGTCTCCCGTCCGGTGCCCTCACCGGATGCACCGTCGCCAGCGGCGTCCTGATGATCTGTTACTCGGCCTTCGGCGGGATGCGCGGCACCGGCTACATCCAGATCCTCAAGACGGTCGTCGTCGTCGCCGTGGTCGTGCTGCTCGCCGGCATCGTCCTCAATCGCTTCGACTGGTCGCCCTTTTCGCTCTTCGACGCCGCCCGGCAGGGCAGCCAGGGCGGTTCGTACGCCCTGCCGGGGCTGCAGTTCGGGCGCGGCTTCGCCGGCTGGCTCGATCTCACCGGCTTCCTGCTCACGCTCGTCCTCGGCGCCGCCTGCATGCCCCACATCACGATGCGCCTGCACCCCCTGCGCGGCACGCGCAGCGCCCGCCGCGCCGCCGCCTGGGCCGTCGGGCCGGTCGCCGTGCTGTGCACCGGCGTCGTCGTCGTCGGCCTCGGCGCTGCCGCTCTCGTCGGCCACAAGAACATCGTCGCCGCCGACCCGGGAGGCAATTCGGCGCTGCTCATGGTCACCACCGCACTCGACCCCGAGTCCGGCGGTCCCCGGCACAGCCTGCTGTTCGCCGTGGTCGCCTGCGCCGTGTTCGTCACCACCCTGTCCACGGTCGCCGGGATCACCCTCGCAGCCGCGTCGGCCTTCACACGTGACCTCGCCGGGCCGACGGGCGTGGGCGGCCGCGGGCGCCGCTCGATGGCCGGAGAGGTGCGACTGGCGCGCTGGGCGGTCGCCGTCGTCGGAGCTCTCGCCGTGATCGTCGCGACGCAGACGATCGGACGGAATCCGCAAGTGCTGCTCTCGTTCGCGTTCGCCGGGGCCGCGTCCGTACTGCCGCCCGTGCTGCTGTTCGCGATCTTCCGCCGCCACTTCACGGCGGGCGGCGTGCGCTGGGCGGTGTACGGGACGCTGCCGCTGGTCGCCTTGCTGATGGCCTGGTCACCGGCGGCGTCGGGCACACCGATCTCACTCTTCCCCGACCGGGACTTCCACTGGTTCCCGCTCCACACGCCGGGGCTGGTCACCATCCCGGCCGGCTTCCTGCTGGCACTGGCCGGCTCGGGACTCCTCCGGCGCCGCCCCGCGGCCCCGGCCATGCCCCCGGCCGTGGCCCCTGAACCGCAGGACGCGTACGCCGAGTGGGCCCGGGGCCGCTGACGGCACGGGAGCGGGCCGCACTAGAACCCGAGTGCGGCCCCGCCCAGCCGGGTGATCGCGTCCTTGTCCCCGTCCAGTTCCACCCGCGCCGCGTCCTGCCGCCCGAACGCGAACAGCGTCAACTCGCTCGCCTCGCCGGTCACCGTCACCACGGGCGTGCCCTTGTGCGCCACCGCCGTCTGACCGTTCGACCTGCGCAGCACCAGACCGACCGGCGACTTCCGGCCCAACAGCCGGGCGCCCTTCTCGAGCCGCGCCCACAGCGCGTTCTCGAAGACGCGGTCCAGCTCGCGCGGGGTCCACTCCGGCTGCGCCCGGCGCACGTCCTCCGCGTGCACGAAGAACTCCACTGTGTTAGCGGCCTCGTCGATCTGCTTGATCCCGTAAAGGGACAGCCGCGGCGGCCCCGTACGGATCAGGTGCACCAGCTCCT
Source organism: Streptomyces sp. NPDC054847 (assembly GCF_053610925.1). Classification (NCBI taxonomy): domain Bacteria; kingdom Bacillati; phylum Actinomycetota; class Actinomycetes; order Kitasatosporales; family Streptomycetaceae; genus Streptomyces; species Streptomyces sp. NPDC054847. Next base: position 6,849 of record NZ_JBSGZJ010000259.1, read on the forward strand.
CGTACGGCTTGGCGGCGAACTCGGCCTGGATCCGGTCCGCCCGCTCCTTGAGGGCGCTGAGCAGTATCCCGCCCGCCGCGTCGGGCCTCCGCTCCCGCATCACCACATGGGCCGCGAGGTCCCGGGTGCGCCAGCCGTCGCACAGGGTCGGCGCGTCCGGCCCGGACGCCTCCAACAGGTCTGCGAACAGGAGTCGTTCACGCTTGGCATGGGTCGACATGCCCGCCAGCGTACGGCTGGGGTACCGGGTCCGCCCAGTGGACTCACCGCCGGGGACCGTGTTCGACACGGCACAATGGCCCGTATGACCAGCAGTGTCCCCGAAAGCAGCCTCGACCCGGCCATCGCCGCCCGCCTCAAGCGGAGCCCGGACGGCCTGATTCCCGCCATCGCCCAGCAGTACGACACCGGAGAGGTGCTGATGCTCGGGTGGATGGACGACGAGGCCCTGCACCGCACCCTGACCACCGGCCGCTGCACCTACTGGTCCCGCAGCCGCCAGGAGTACTGGGTCAAGGGCGACACCTCCGGGCACTTCCAGCACGTCAGGTCGGTGGCCCTGGACTGCGACGCCGACACCGTCCTCGTCAAGGTCGACCAGGTCGGCGCCGCCTGTCACACCGGGGCCCGCACCTGTTTCGACGCCGACGTACTCCTGGACAAGTAGGGTCTGGCGCCATGGATCTCGAGACGTTCCGCAAGCTCGCCGCCGACCGCCGCGTCATCCCGGTGAGCCGCCGGCTGCTCGCGGACGGCGACACGCCCGTCGGGCTCTACCGCAAGCTCGCCGCGGAGCGCCCCGGCACCTTTCTGCTGGAGTCCGCGGAGAACGGACGCTCGTGGTCCCGCTACTCCTTCATCGGCGTGCGCTCCGACGCCACGCTGACCGTCCGCGACGACCAGGCGCACTGGCTGGGCAACGCGCCGGTCGGCGTCCCCACGGACGGGGACCCGCTGCACGCGCTGCGCGAGACCGTGGAGACCCTGCACACCCCGCGCGATCTCGCGTCCGGCATGCCGCCCTTCACCGGCGGCATGGTCGGCTACCTCGGGTACGACATCGTGCGCCGGCTGGAGAAGATCGGCCCCGGCGAGCGCGACGACCTGAAGCTGCCCGAGCTGACCATGCTGCTCACGTCCGACCTCGCGGTCCTCGACCACTGGGACGGCACGGTCCTGCTGATCGCCAACGCGATCAACCACAACGACCTCGACACCGGCGTCGACGAGGCCCACGCCGACGCGGTCGCCCGCCTCGACGCCATGCAGGCCGACCTCGCCCGGCCGCTGGCCTCCCCGCCCACCGCGCTGCCCGCCTCGGAGCTGCCCGAGTTCTCCGCGCTGTGGGGCGGCCCCGACTACCAGGCCGCCGTCGAGGACGTCAAAGAGCGCATCCGGGCCGGCGAGGCCTTCCAGGTGGTGCCCTCGCAGCGGTTCGAGACCCCGTGCGCGGCGAGCGCGCTCGACGTGTACCGCGTCCTGCGGGCCACCAACCCCTCGCCGTACATGTACCTCTTCCGCTTCGAGGGCTTCGACGTCGTCGGCTCCAGCCCCGAAGCCCTCGTCAAGGTCGAGGACGGGCACGCCATGGTCCATCCGATCGCCGGCACCCGGCCCCGCGGCGCCACGCCCCAGGAGGACAACGACCTGGCGGACGAACTGCTGGCCGACCCCAAGGAGCGCGCCGAGCACCTGATGCTCGTCGACCTCGGCCGCAACGACCTGGGCCGTGTCTGCGAACCGGGCAGCGTCGAGGTCGTCGACTTCATGTCGATCGAGCGGTACTCCCACGTCATGCACATCGTCTCCACCGTCACGGGCAAGGTGGCCGAGGGCCGCACCGCCTTCGACGTGCTCACCGCCTGCTTCCCGGCCGGCACCCTCTCCGGGGCGCCCAAGCCCCGGGCCATGCAGATCATCGACGAGCTCGAGCCGTCGCGCCGCGGCCTGTACGGCGGCTGCGTCGGATACCTGGACTTCGCCGGCGACTCCGACACCGCCATCGCCATCCGTACCGCCCTGCTGCGCGACGGCACGGCGTACGTGCAGGCCGGCGCGGGTGTGGTGGCGGACTCCGACCCGGTCGCCGAGGACACGGAGTGCCGCAACAAGGCGGCCGCGGTGCTGCGGGCCGTGCACACGGCCAACCGCCTGAACGACCCGGCGAGCGGTAAGGGATAGTGGGGTACGTGAGTGCTGTACCCGTACCCCAGCCCCGAGCCGCAGCCGCGACGCCCGCCACAAGCAGCCGCCGCAGCCTGGCCGCCGCCCTGTTCCTCGGCGCCGTCGGCGCGACCGTCGTCCTGCTCGCCGCCGGCCGGATCTGGGCCGAGGGCAGCGCGTCCGTCGGCGGCGGAACCGTCACCCTCGACGTCAAGGGCTCCGACGTCACCGGCGTCCCCACGGCACTCGCGATCGTCGGACTGGCCGCACTGGTCGCGGTCTTCGCCGTGCGCCGTGCCGGCCGGCTGCTCGTCGCCGCACTGCTCGCCCTGAGCGGCGCCGGCGCCGCGACGGCCGCACTCCTCGGCGCGTCCGACACCGGAGCGCTCGACGAGAAGGCCGCCCGCACCACCGGCGACGCCGCCTCCACCGTCGAAGCCCTCTCCCACACGGTCTGGCCCTACGTCACCGCGGCGGGCGGTGTGCTGATCCTGCTCGCGGGACTGCTCGCCCTCCGCCACGGCCGTCGGTGGCCGTCCATGTCCGGCCGCTACGAGCGCGACGGCAGCCCCCGCGCCCGCAAGGAACGCCCGGCCGACCCCGACCGTCCCGAGGACCTCTGGAAGGCCCTGGACCGGGGCGAGGATCCGACGCGCGAAGGGTGACCCCCGCGCCGCGCCCGCCCCGGCGTACGGGACAATGAAGGACGAGCGTCCGGCTCAGACGAGCACCGGCGCACGAATCGCATCGGAAACGAGGAGCAACACATGGCGGGCAGCAGCCACGGACACGGACACACCCCGGCCGCCTGGACCGGCGTCATCATCGCCTTCATCGGCTTCTGTGTCGCAGGCGTCTTCATGGTGGCGAACAGCCCGGCCGGCTTCTGGGCCGGTTCTGCTCTCATCCTGCTCGGCGCGGTCGTCGGCGGCGCGATGAAGATGGCCGGCCTCGGCACGCCCAAGGACCCGGACCACGTGGTGGCGGCCCGCGAGCGCGCTGCGGCGCGGGAGAACGTCACGGCCTGAGACCTCGCACGCAGATGTCGCACAGCGGCGCAGCCCGGCCAGGGCGGGGGGGGCCGCTGCCGTCGGACGGGGGGGATCGCCGCGGGG
>NZ_JBSGZJ010000260.1:0-10077 GCF_053610925.1 Streptomyces sp. NPDC054847
CCCTGGGTTTGGCGGTGGCCGGGCGGGCCTGCGGCCCGGCGACGCCCCCGCGGGTCGCCGGACGCAAGGCCGGTGGACCTGTCACCCACTGAGGCGCCGGCCCGTGTGATCCGTCTGCCCCCCGACGCGACGGATCGAATGCTTGAAGCATGTCGGACGAGCATAAACATTCGATGAACGCCCTGCCCCCGCCCCCGAAGTGTTCCCGCGCCCCTCTTTCCGGACCGGCCGGGAACGGGCGTGCACGGCGCGCCGTCAGGCGGCGCCGCTGAGCGGCTCGAGCAGCGCCCGGACCTCTTCCGCCTCCGCCGCGCCCGTCTGCTCGTGGAGGAACAGCGCGTCACGCCAGCACGCACGCGCACGGTCCGCCTGACCGAGCGCGTCCAGGGCAAGTCCCAGCGTCGTCAGCACGTTGCCACGGGTACGGTCTCCGCCGATGCAGCCCGTCGCGAGCGCCTGTTCCGCGTGCTGCGCCGCCCGTGCCGGGCGGCGCGCGGACAGATGCGCCTGAGCGATGCGGAAATGGGCCGTGCCCTCCCACAGGCGCTGCCGGTTCGACTCGAACAGGCGCAGCGCCTCCGTCAGTTGCTCCAGGGCGTCCGTGTGGCGGCCCGCCTGCGTCAGCGCGACGCCGAGGGCGTAGCGGGCGTTGGCCAGCCGCAGGGTGTGGCCGATCCGGTCGTAGAGGGCGATGCCCTGCTCCGCGAGGGAGATCGCCTGGGTGATGCGGCCGGTGGCGACGTGGATGCGGGAGAGGTTGGACAGCGCGCTCGCCTCGCCGGGCAGGTTGCCGTCGAGGCGTGAACCCTCCATGGCGCGGCGCAGGTGCTCCTCGGCCTCCTGGTTGCGCCCCTGTATGAAGGCGATGATGCCCCGGTCGTTGTCCGACCAGTAGACCGGCGCCGGGTCGTTCACCGAGCGGGCCAGGACCGCCGCCTGGGCGGCCTCCTCGTCCGCCTCGTCGTAACGGCCCGCGGTGAGGTGGACGTTGGTCATCGACGTCCGGGCCCGGGCTTCGGTCCGGGTGTCGCCGGCGGCCCGTGCGGCCTCGACCGCTCCGCAGGCCACGGACTCGTAGACCTTGGAGTTCGCTCCGGACTCGGCGAGGTTCTGGACGGCCCAGAGCAGATCCACCGCCCGGCGCAACTGCGGGCCGGGGGAGGCCTGCCGGGCGCAGGCCAGGAGGCAGTGGGCCTCCGCGTAGAGCCAGTCCTGGGCGTCGTCGAGGTGCGCGAATTCCAGACCGGCGTCACCGGTCGGCTCCAGGTGGACCACGAGCCGGTCGCCGGGCCGTTCCATGGCGAAGACGCGGGCCGCCGTCGCCAGGTAGAAGTCCAGCAGGTGGGAGACGGCGGCCTCCCGTGCCTCAGGGGCCTCGTCCCGCTCCGCGCATGCACGCGCGTAGAGCCGCACCAGGTCGTGGTAGCGGTACCGGCCCGGCGCCGCGGACTCCAGCAGGGACGTGTCGACCAGTGCCTCGAGCAGGTCCTCCGTCTCGTGCGGCGGCAGTTCCAGCACGGCCGCCGCGGCGGCGAGCGAGATGTCCGGGCCGTCCGCCAGGCCCAGCAGGCGGAACGCCCTGGCCTGTGCGGGCTCCAACTGGCCGTAGCCCAGTTCGAAGGTGGCCTTCACCGCCAGATCGCCGGCCTGGAGCTCGTCGAGGCGGCGCCGTCCGTCGGCCAGCTTGGCCGCGAGGACCGAGACGGTCCAGGTGCGGCGGGCCGCCAGCCGCGAGGCGGCGATGCGGATGGCGAGCGGCAGGAAGCCGCATGCCGCGACCACGTCCAGCGCGGCATCGCGTTCCGCGCCGACCCGTTCCGCCCCGACGATCCGGGTGAACAGCTGGAGAGCCTCCTCGGGGGACATCACGTCCAGGTCGACCAGGTGCGCGCCCGCCAGGTCGACCATCCGCACCCGGCTGGTGATCAGCGCGGCGCAGCCGGCCGTGCCGGGCAGCAGGGGCCGGACCTGGGCGGCGTCGCGGGCGTTGTCGAGCAGCACCAGGATCCGCCGCCCGTCCAGAGCTGAGCGGTAGAGGGCCGCTCGTTCGTCCAGGGTGTCCGGGATAGCCGAGTCGGCCGTGCCCAGGGCGCGCAGGAACGCGCCGAGGACCGTCTCCGGCTCCGCGGACCGGTTGCCGGTGCCCTGGAGGTCGACGTACAGCTGTCCGTCGGGGAAGTGCTTGCGCGCCTGGTGGGCCACATGGACGGCCAGGGTGGTCTTGCCGACGCCGCCGATGCCGGCGAGGGCGGACACCGCCATCACCGAGCCCTCGGCGGTCGCGAGTTGGCCGCCCAGCTCCTGCACGAAGGACGACCGGCCGGTGAAGTCCGGCACGGTGGCCGGCAGCTGGGCGGGCCGGGTGGTCTGCGGAGCGGGTGCGGCCTCCTCCTGCGGGCGGGCGAGTTCGGCGTCGGCCCGCAGGATGCGCTGCTGGAGGCTGGAGAGTTCGGGGCGCGGGTCGACGCCCAGTTCCTCGGCGAGCAGCCGGCGGGTGTCGGCGTAGACGGCGAGTGCCTCCGCCTGGCGGCCGCTGCGGTACAGGGCGAGCATCAGCAGCTCACGCAGCCGCTCACGCAGCGGGTGGGTCGCGGTGAGTGCCGTCAGCTCGGAGACGGCCTCGGCGTGCCGGCCGACCTCGAGGTCGATGTCGAGCCGGGTCTCGAGCAGTTGCAGACCCCACTCGACGAGCCGGGTGCGCTGGTTCTCCGCGTACGGTCCCGGCACGTTGGCGAGCGGCTCGCCGTCCCACAGGTTCAGCACCTTGTTGAGCAGCGCCCGCGCCTGGGCACGGTCGCCGGCGGCGTTCGCCTTGTACGCCTCCGCCGCGAGTTCCTGCGCGACGGCGAGGTCGAGGGCGTCCCGGCCGATGCGCAGCGCGTAGCCGCCCGACTCGCTGACCAGGGTGTCCGGGTCGAGTGCCTTGCGCAGCCGGGAGGCGTAGGTGCGGACGGCGGCCAGCGCCTGGGACGGGGGTTCCTCGCCCCAGATCGCGTCGATCAGTTCGTGGGCGGTGGCGGTGCGCCCGTCGCGGAGCAGCAGCGCGACCAGCAGGGCGCGCTGCTGCGGCGAGCCGGGCGGCAGGGTCTCTCCGCCCCGCCGCACCCGTACCGGTCCGAGCACGCTGAAGTACAGCTCGGCGTCCTCGCTCCCGAGCGGAGCGCGCTGGTTCGGTACGCGTGGCCCGCTGTCACGGTCCATAGGTGCCCCCTGCCGGTACTGCCGGAATCGCCCTCGACAGTCTGCCTTGTTGGGGGTGGCCGCGTCAGCAGCGGGGCGGCTGCGGCTGCTGCCCGTCCGCCGGTCCGTCCGGCCCGCTCTGATCAGGGGCGATAGACCGTGCCGGGTTCGGGTACGGCCGGTGCGAGCAGCTGGGTGACCGTGACGAAGGTGTAACCGCGCTTCTTGAGCTCGGAGACGATCCCGGGCACGGCGGGGACCGTTCCGTCGTAGATGTCGTGCAGCAGGATGATGCCGTCGCGTCCGGCCTGGTCGAGGATCCGCTTCTTGATGAGCTCGCTGTCGGTGGTGGAGTAGTCCTTGGCGGTGGCGCTCCACAGGACCTGGGAGAGGCCGAGTTCCTTGCTGACGGCCTTCACCTCGTCGTCGGTGCGACCCTGCGGCGGTCGCATCAGCCGCGGCTTCTCGCCGGTGATTTCCTCTATGGCGTCCTGGGTGCGGCCGAGTTCCGCGCGTATCTCTTCCTTGCCGAGCTTGTCGAGCCGCTGGTGGGTCCAGGTGTGGTTGGCGACCTCGTGGCCCTCCGCGGCGAGGCGGCGCACCACGGCGGGGTATTTGAGGACGTGGCTCTTGCCGAGGAGGAAGAAGGTGGCGGGCACCTTCTCCTTCTTGAGGTGGTCGAGCAGTTCGGGGGTGTCCTTGCCGGGGCCCGCGTCGAAGGTGAGCGCTATGCACTTGGCCTTCTCGCAGTCGACGGACGGTGAATCGGATCCCTGGCCCTTCTCGCTAGCGAGCGGCTTCCCGTCGGAGCCGGCGGCGTCGGAGCGGGCGTCCGCGGGCGAGGTGCTGTCGACGGAGCAGCCCGCGAGGGCGAAGGTCAGCGTGAGGGCCGCGGCGAGAGCCGGGACAACCCTGGACCCGGTTTTGTACGTCTTCGAAGGCATGGCGAATCTCCCCGTTCGTGGTGATGCGGTGGTGCGGCGGTGTGCCGGTCGTACGGAATGCGGCCGTGGGCCGGTGGTCGTCCGTACTCGCCGGTGACTATACACAGCATGTATACACGGGGTTCATAGTGGGTGGGGCCGACTGAACCCGGCACCGATGGCGCCCGACGGAACCCGCACCGATAGCTGACGGGCCGTCAGATCAGCGCTACCTTGAGACGATGGAGACCTTCCCCAAGATCATCTCGGTGGACGATCACACGGTGGAGCCCCCCGGCGTCTGGCGGGACCGGCTCCCGTCGAAGTACGCAGGCACAGGCCCCCGGATCGTCCGCGCCCCCCTGAAGGAAATGACCTTCCTGGGCGGCAGGTTCGCCCCCGTCATGGGAGCCCCCGGCGACGAGGGGCCGGTAGGCGACTGGTGGGTCTACGAGGACCTGCACCGGCCGCTCACCCGGCTCGACACCGCCGTCGGCTACGACCGCGACGAGATCAAGCTGGAGATCATCACCTACGAGCAGATGCGGCCGGGCTCCTACAGCGTCCCGGAGCGGCTCGCCGACATGGACGTCAACCACGTCCGGTCCGCGCTCTGCTTCCCCACCTTCCCGCGCTTCTGCGGCCAGACCTTCACGGAGGCCGCCGACCGCGAGCTCGGGCTGCTGTGCGTACGGGCCTACAACGACTGGATGGTGGAGGAGTGGTGCGGCCCCGAGGCGCAGGGCCGGCTCGTCCCGCTGACCCTGATCCCGCTGTGGGACGCGGAACTGGCCGCCGCGGAGGTCCGCCGCAACGCGGCACGCGGCGTGCGCGCCGTCGCCTTCTCCGAGATACCCCCGCACCTCGGACTCCCTTCCGTCCACACCGACGCGTGGGACCCGTTCCTCGCGGCGTGCGACGAGACCGGCACGGTCATCGCCATGCACATCGGATCCTCCAGCCGCATGCCGTCCACCTCCGCGGACGCGCCGCCCGCCGTCGGTTCGACGATCACCTTCGCCAACTGCTGCTTCTCGATGGTCGACTGGCTGATGAGCGGCAAGTTCGAGCGCTTCCCGGGCCTGCGGGTCATGTACGCGGAGGGCCAGATCGGCTGGATCCCGTACATCCTGGAGCGCGCGGACGTCGTCTGGGAGGAGAACCGCGCCTGGGGCGGTGTCGCCGACAAGGTCACCCGGCCACCGTCCGAACTCTTCGCCGAGCACGTCTACGGCTGCTTCTTCGACGACGCCTTCGGCCTCCGGAACCTGGACGCGATCGGAGCGGGGAACGTCCTCTACGAGACGGACTACCCGCACTCCGACTCGACCTGGCCGAAGTCGAAGGAGGTCGGCGAGGCCCAGATGGGCCACCTGCCGCAGGACGTGGTGGAAAGAATCGTGGCGGGCAACGCGATCGACCTGCTGGGGCTCACCGACGACGGGCTGTGGGCCGGCCCGTAGCGCACCACCGCGGCAATCGCGTTGAGCGTCCCGCCCGCCGCGTGCTACTTCTGGCGTGATCACACGACAGGGGGCGGCGGGCATGGTGCTCGGAGAACTGGTGAAGCTGCGGGCGATGGGCCCGGCGGACGCGGCGGCGCTGTGGCGGTGGAACCACGACCCGGACGTCATGCGCTGGATGGAGGACAACCACCCCTCGTCCCTGGAGCACGTGGAGAAGTGGCTCGCCGACCGCCCGCGCAACACCTACGGCGACCTGCTCCTCGGGGTCGAGGTGCTGAGCGACGGCCGGCTGATCGGGCTCGTCGCCCTGCGCGACGCGGAACCGGAGACCGGCATCGCGGAACTGGACATCTATCTCGGCGAGAAGGACTACTGGGGCAAGGGTTACGCGACCGACGCCATGCGGGCGGTGTGCCGGTACGGCTTCGACAAGATGCGCCTGCACAAGATCTCGCTCACGGTGGTCACCGAGAACCTGGCCGCGCAGCAGGTCTACAAGAAGGTCGGCTTCGTCGAGGAAGGCCGCCTTCGCCAGTCGTTCCGCCGCGACGGAAAGTGGTACGACCAGTTCACCATGGGCTTGCTGGAGGGCGAACTCCGCTGACGCCCACCGGTCAGCCCTCGCCGGGCGCCTGGAACCCGGTCGTGTCGACGTGGCAGTCGAACGGGGCAGGGATGTGGATCTTCTCGCCGAACGGGACGGTGAGGTGGGAGGCATATCCCTTCGAGGTCGGCGACCAGTAGACCGTGGCGCTGTCCTCCCGGTGTGACACGGGTGGCCGAGGATTCAGGGGACAGCCGCACCCGGGCCGTCTACCCGGAACGGGTCGCGACCGGCACCATCGGGGCATGACGCTCACCACCGCAGAAGCCGACAAGATCCTTGCCGACAATTTCGCGCCCTGGGTGCTCGAACTCGGTCTGTCCGTCGAGGAGGCGGGCGACCTGCACGCCGTGCTGCGGCTGCCCTGGTCCGACCGGCTCGCCCGGGAAGGCGGCGGGATGTCCGGGCAGGCGCTGATGGCCGCGGCCGACACGGCGACGGTGATCGCCGTGTCGTCGGCCCGGGGCGGCTTCGTCCCCATGACCACGGTCCAGCAGTCGACCAGCTTCATGCGCGCCGTCGTCGGCGCCGACGTCCTGGTCGACGCCCGGATCACCAAGCTGGGCAAGCGCATGGCCTTCGCCGACATCACCATGACCGCCCAGGGTGCCCCCGAGCCCGCGGCCCGCGCCTCGACGGTGTACGCGCTGCTCGGCTGAAGCCGCCCCTGCGCCACCCTTGCCTGATGGAGCGTCAGCCCTGACGATGGCGGCAGCCGTCGTCTCTGACGGTCCGTCAGCTTCGAGGAGTCGCCATGGTGGCGTACGGGATGCAGCTCCCGGTCCAGTCGCAGAGCACCCTCTACGCCGAGCCCTGGGAGACCGAGGCCGGCCCGGACGACCTGGCCGCCGTCGCCGTGGCGGCCGACCGGGCCGGCTTCTCCTACATCGCCGTCTGCGACCACGTCGCCGTGCCGCGCCGCCTCGCCGACGCCATGTCCACGGTCTGGTACGACCCGGTCGCCACGCTCTCGTTCCTCGCCGGGGTGACCGGACGGGTGCGGCTGCTCAGCCATGTCGCGGTCGTCGGGCTGCGCCACCCCCTGGCGTTGGCCAAGCAGTACGCGACCCTGGACCACCTCTCCGGCGGGCGGCTCGTCCTCGGCGTCGGGGCCGGGCACGTACGGGAGGAGTTCGAGGCCCTGGGGGTCGACTTCGACGCCCGCGGAGCCGTCCTCGACGAGAGTGTCGACGCACTGCGCGCCGCGCTCGGGCCCGGCGAGTATCCGGAGTTCCACGGCGAGCGCTTCCGCTTCAAGGACCTCGGGCAGCGGCCACGGCCGGCCCAGCCCCGTGTCCCCCTGTGGGTCGGCGGCTCCTCGCCGGCCGCCGTGCGACGGGCCGCGCTCAAGGGCGACGGCTGGCTGCCGCAGGGCGATCCGCGCGAGCAGCTGCCGGCGCAGGTCGCCCGGATCCGGCAGCTGCGCGAGGCGGCGGGCATCGAGGAGCCCTTCGTGATCGGCGCCATCACCGAACCGCTGTACATCGGCGAACCCGGCCGGCAGGTCGGCCGCCGGACGGTCTCCGGCAAGCCCGCGGCGGTCGCGGAGTCCCTGCGGGCCTACGCCCTGATGGGCGTGGACCAGATCCAGGTGCGGTTCCGCAGCCGGAGCCGCAGCGAACTGACCGACCAGATGGCGGCCTTCGCTGCCGACGTCGTCCCGCACCTCGACTGACCAAGGGAGCAGGCAGGCATGGGCAAGCTGGACGGACGTGTCGTACTCGTCACCGGCGCGGCGCGCGGGCAGGGGGAGCAGGAGGCCAGACTCTTCGCCGCGGAGGGGGCGAAGGTCGTCCTCGCCGACGTCCTCGACGAGCTCGGTGAACCGCTCGCCAAGGAGGTCGGCGGTCTCTACGTCCATCTCGACGTGAGCCGCGAGGCCGACTGGACCGCGGCCGTCGCCGCCGCGAAGGAGCGCTTCGGCAAGATCGACGGGCTGGTCAACAACGCGGGCATCCTGCGCTTCAACGAACTGGTCACGACCCCGCTGGAGGAGTTCCAGCTGATCACTCAGGTCAACCAGATCGGCACCTTCCTCGGAATCCGCGGCGTCGCCCCGGAGATCGAGGCGGCCGGCGGCGGCACGATCGTGAACACGGCCTCGTACACGGCGCTGACCGGCATGGCTTATGTGGGTGCGTACGCCGCCTCCAAGCACGCGGTCCTCGGCCTGACGAGGGTGGCCGCGCTCGAGCTCGCGGGGAAGGGCATCCGGGTCAACGCCGTGTGCCCGGGGGCCGTGGACACCCCCATGAGCAATCCCGAGGGCGCGGACCCGGAAGCGGTCGGTGACCTGTACCGCACGCTCGTGCCCCTCGGGCGGATCGGGCAGGCGGAGGAGGTCGCGAAGCTCGCCCTGTTCCTGACCGGCGAGGACTCCTCGTACATCACCGGCCAGCCGTTCGTGATCGACGGCGGATGGCTGGCGGGCGTCAGCGTCCTGTGAGGCGGCACCGCCCGGCGTCGTCCGGCGCCAGCTGCGCCCCCGCTCTCTTGACTGCGCAGGCACCCGGTGGAACAGTCGGACCCATCCAGATCTGACGGTGCGTCAGAAACGATAGGCGGTGAACCCCTTGGAATTCGGCCTCTTTGTTCAGGGATACCTCGGCAAGCGCGCCGAGACCGACCCGCTCGCCGAGCACAAGGCGCTGATGGAGGAGACCGAGTACGTCATCCAGGCGGACAGGTCCGGGTTCAAGTACGCCTGGGCCTCCGAGCACCACTTCCTGGAGGAGTACTCGCACCTGTCGGCCAACGACGTCTTCCTCGGCTACCTCGCCCACGCGACCGAGCGCATCCACCTGGGCTCCGGCATCTTCAACCCCCTGGCCCCCGTCAACCACCCGGTCAAGGTCGCGGAGAAGGTCGCGATGCTCGACCACCTGTCGCAGGGCCGCTTCGAATTCGGCTCGGGCCGGGGCGCCGGGTCCCACGAGATCCTCGGATTCATGCCGGGCATCACCGACATGAACCACACCAAGGAGATCTGGGAGGAGACGATCGCCGAGTTCCCCAAGATGTGGCTCCAGGACGAGTACGTGGGCTTCCAGGGCAAGCACTGGTCCCTGCCGCCCCGGAAGGTCCTCCCCAAGCCGTACGGGCCCGCCCACCCGCCGATGTGGTACGCGGCCGGATCGCCGTCCTCGTACGCCATGGCCGGCAAGAAGGGCCTCGGCGTGCTGGGCTTCAGCGTCCAGAAGGTCTCCGACATGGAATGGGTCCTCGACTCGTACAAGTCGGCCGTGAAGGAGGCGAAGGCGGTCGGCGCCTTCGTCAACGACAACGTGATGGTGACGTCGACGGCGATCTGCGCGGAGACGCACGAACGCGCGGTCGAGATCGCGGTGTCCGGCGGTCTCAACTACCTCCAGTCGCTGCTGTTCCGCTACCACGACACGTTCCCGCGCCCCGAGGGCGTCCCCGAGTGGCCGGAACTGCTGCCGGAGTACACGGCGGAGATCATCGAACTGCTGATAGCGGAGGAACTGATGATCTGCGGCGACCCGGGAGAGGTGCTGCAGCAGTGCAAGCGCTGGGAGCAGGCGGGGGCGGACCAGCTGTCGTTCGGCCTGCCGATCGGGGTGTCCTACGAGGACACGATGACGACGATCCGCCTGATCGGCGAGCACGTGATCCCGCAGATCGACACGGACCCGATCCATCGGACGACACGTTTCCGGGAGTCGGCGGGGAGGTGAGGGGGGCGGCGGGGGTGCGGGTGCGTGGCGCCTGCGGCGGGCTCGTCCCCTACCCGCCCCTTCCCGAAACCGGGCTCCGCCCGGACCCGTACCGCGCTTCGCGCGGTGCCTGCCCTCAATCTCCCCCTACGGCCTGGCGGCCGTGGGAGGTGCCCCCAGGCGGGCTGGATTTCGCTCCGCGAAACCAGCCACGCCGGCGATTGAGG
>NZ_JBSGZJ010000261.1:0-10054 GCF_053610925.1 Streptomyces sp. NPDC054847
CGTCAGATCCCCGGCCTCGGCGCCGATTTCCGCTCGAGGATCCCCGGCGGTACCCGCCAGGCGCTGGTCGTGTCCGGCCCGACGGCCGACACGAGCACGTCTCAGGGCGTGCTCTACGAGCGCGACGCCCGAGGTTCCTGGCGGCCCGTCGCCGGGCCGTGGCCCGCGCACAACGCCCTGCGCGGCTGGACGAACGACCACCACGCGGGCGACCTGCGCACTCCGATCGGGGTCTTCGGCCTCGGCGACGCCGGCGGCCGTTCCCCGGACCCCGGCACCCTGCTGCCGTACGACCAGGACGAGGAGTTCGTCGCCCCCGGGACCGGCTTCCTCGGCGAGCCCCTCGAAGGCTCCTTCGACTACGTGATCGCCATCGACTACAACCGCGTCCCGGGGACCAGTCCGCTGGACAAGGAGCGGCCGCTCGGTCCGGAGAAGGGCAGCGGCGTCTGGATCCACGTGGACCACGAGGGTCCGACCCAGGCCTGCATCTCGTTCCAGGAGGAGCACATGCGCGGGCTGCTGCGCGCCCTGGACCCGGCGAAGCAGCCGGTGATCGTCATGGGGCCCGCTCCTCAGCTCCGGCGGTGAGCGACCCGGACCCCCTGCCCGGCGAACTCCGAGATCCGGGCCCGCAGGGACGCCGGGTCCAGGCCGTGCGCGGCGAGGTGCTCGTCGATCGTGCCGTACCGGCGCAGTTCGCGCCGCGCCACACCGAGGCCCAGCACCCGGTGCGGCACGTCCGCCAGGGCGTCGTTCGCGGCCGTGGTCGAGGTGCCCTCGAGATACGGCTCGACGATCACCACGTCGCCCCGGCCGCCCGCCGCCGCCCGGACCGCCTCCTGGTCGAAGGGGCGCACGGTCGTCGCGTAAAGGACGCTCACGTCGAGCCCTTCGGTAGCCGCGAGGACGTTGTCCAGCATCGGGCCGACCGCGACCACCGCCGGGCCGCTGCCCTCGCGGAGGGTGAGGAACCGGTCGCCGGTGACCGGCCGGGCCTCGGCGTTGCTCTGCTGCGACAGGCGCACGTACACCCGGCCGTCGCCGGTCACCGCGTGCCGGAGCAGCGCCTCTGCCTCGTCCGGGTGACCCGGCACATGGACCGTCCATCCGTCGAGGGTGTCCAGCAGGGCGACGTCTCCCGGCGACATATGGGTGAAGCCCCCGGCCGGCCAGTCGTACGACGCGCCGGCGCTCACGAGCACCCCGCCGGTGTTCTGATGGCCGAAGTCGAGTTTCACCTGTTCGAACGGTCGCTCGACGAGGAAGCTCGCGAACGTGTGCATGATCGGCCGCATCCCGGTGAGGGCGATGCCGCCACCCGCGCCGATCAGCAGCTGCTCGCGGATGCCCACGTTGATCACCCGGTCGGGGTGGCGGCGCTGTGCCTGCTCGAAGCCGGCGGCGCTGATCTCCGCGAGGACGAGAGCCGTGCGCGGCTCCTCGTCCAGCAGGCGGGAGGTGGTGGCGATGAAACGGTCACGCATCGTGTCCATGGTGGAGAAGTCCCCTCTCGGCGGTGGCGGTGTGCTCAGGCGTTCTTGGGCTCGACGCGGGCGACGACCGCCCGTGGCCGCCCCGGGTGCGGCGCCGTGAACGCGGCGTACAACGCCTCGTGGTCCCTGCCGTCGACCGTCTGCGCCGACCAGCCGGCCGCCTCGAACCGGGAGGCGATGCCGCCGGGCCAGCCGTGGGTGGCGGACGCGTTGTCCACGACGAGCGTGTGCAGTTGCTCGAGACCGGCCGGACCGGCGTAGGCGATGGCCTCGTGGTTGCTGCCCTCGTCCAGCTCGGCGTCACCGATCAGGACCCACACCCGGGGGTCGGTCAGCCCCTGGGCCCGCAGCCCGTGGGCGGTGCCCACGGCCAGCGGCAGACCGTGGCCGAGGGATCCGCTGCCGATCTCGACCCCGGGTACGAGCACGCGGTCGGGGTGGTGGCCGAGCGGGGAGTCGTACGAGCCGAAGCCCGGCAGCCACTCCGTCGGAAAGAACCCCTTGGCGGCGAGGACGGCGTAGTACGCCATCGGCCCGTGCCCCTTGGACAGCAGGAAGCGGTCACGCTCCGGAGCGTCGGCGGTCGACGGGGTCACGCGCAGTACACGGTCGTACAGGACCCAGAGCGCGTCGAGCGTGGAGGTCGCGGCGGGACCGTGCTTCTCGTCGCCGGTCATCAGTGCCATCAGTCGGCCGAGGTCACCGAAGCCGGGCGAGGAGCCGGGCCGGGGGGCGCCGGGCAGCCTGCCGGACGCCTCGGAGTGCGCAGCCGCGGATACGGAGGAGAGAGCCGTGTTCGTCATGACACCCACCGTGCAACCTCAAGTTCACTTGAGGTCAAGCGCGCCGAACCTGGAATACGGGTTCGTGACCAGCGCCCTGAGTGCGGTATTGTTCTCATGCGCGTTCGGCCAGGGGAAACCCCAGGTCAGGCGGGCATCGGGACGTGGCGCAGCTTGGTAGCGCACTTGACTGGGGGTCAAGGGGTCGCAGGTTCAAATCCTGTCGTCCCGACTCGAAAGAGTCGCAGATCAGGGGTCGGTTCAGAGCAATCCGAACCGGCCCCTTGATCGTTTTTGGGCGACCCGCGGGGGCCGGCGCACTCAACTGATCCGACAGACGTGCGCGCGCCCCCTGAGGGCGACGGCGGTCAGCGGAGAACCGCACTCTAGGCGAGGGCACTGCCGGCGGCGGGCAGGACCTGTTCGGCCCAGATGACCTTGCCTTCCGGTGTGTACCTGGTGCCCCAGACCTCGCTGAGCTGTGCCACCAGGAACAGTCCCCGGCCTCCCTCGTCCGTGGTGGCGGCGTACCGCAGGTGCGGGGCGGTACTGCTGGCGTCCCACACCTCGCAGGTCAGGGTGCGATCGCGCACCAGTCGGACGCGGACCGGCGCGGCGCCGTACCGGATGGCGTTGGTGATGAGCTCACTGAGGATCAGTTCCGTGGTGAAGGCGAGTTCCTGCAGGTCCCACTCCTCGAGCTGCTCGGCCGTGAGGCTGCGCAGGGCACCGACCGCGCTCGGGTCGAACGGCACGTCCCACTGTGCGACCCGGCCGGCTCCCAGGGTCCGTGTGCGGGCGATGAGCAGCGCGATGTCGTCGGACGGGCAGCTGGGGAGCAGGGCATCGAGCACGGCGCGGCGGCTGGCGTGCGGGTCCCGGTCGGGGTGGCTCAGAGCCGTGCGCAGCATTTCCATGCCCTCTGCGATGTCCCGGCTCCGCTCCTCGACCAGCCCGTCGGTGTACAGGACGAGCTGACTGCCTTCCGCCAGGCGCAGTTCCATGGTCTCGAACGGCATGCCGCCCAGCCCCAGCGGGGGTCCGGCCGGCAGTTCCGAGATCGTCGTCGAGCCGTCAGGGGCGACCACGAACGGCGGCATGTGTCCTGCTCGTGCCATGGTGCAGTTCTGGGAGATCGGGTCGTAGACGGCGTACAGGCAGGTCGCGCCCAGGACGCCGCCGTTCGGGGCGGCGCTGTCGCCTTCCTGGTCCATACGCTGGACGAGGGTGTCGAGGCGGGCGAGGAGTTCGTCGGGCGGCAGGTCCAAGGAGGAGAAGTTGTGCACGGCCGTGCGCAGCCGTCCCATGGTGGCGGCGGCGTGCAGGCCGTGCCCGACGACGTCCCCGACGACGAGCCCGACGCGGCTGCCCGGCAGGGGAATCACGTCGAACCAGTCCCCGCCCACCCCGGATTGCGCGGGTTGGTAGAAGTGCGCGACGTCCACGGCACTCTGCTCGGGCAGATCCTGCGGCAGCAGGCTGCGCTGGAGCGTCACGGCGAGAGTGTGTTCGCGGGTGTAGCGGCGGGCGTTGTCCATGGTGACCGCGGCGCGGCCGACGAGTTCCTCGGCCAGGGACAGGTCCTCCTCGTCGAACGGCTCCGGCTTCTGCGACCGCCAGAAGTTGACCACCCCGAGCACGACGCCCCGGGCCTTCAGCGGAGCCGCGATGAGCGAGTGGATCCCGTAGCCGACGATCGCCGATGTCCGCGGCGGGTCCTGGGCGTGCCAGCCCGGCGCATCATGGAGATCGGGCACGAGTTCGGCTGCGCCCGTGCCGTATCCGCGGGCCTGCGGCGTGGACGGCAGGAAGTCGATCAGACTGCCGAGCGCGTACAGGGGGTGATCGGAGCGGATGCCGCTGACCGCTGTGCGCCGCATGTCGTCGCCCGGGCCGGGCTCGTCGCCCTTCAGCACCGGCTCAGCCAGGTCGACCGTGACGAAGTCCGCCAACTGAGGGACGGCGACGTCGGCCAGTTCCTCCGCGGTGCGCACCACGTCGAGCGTGGTGCCGACCTCACCCCCGGCGTCGTAGAGCAGCTTGAGCCGCCTGCGGGCCGTCTCCGCCCGGCTGCTCAGGAGCTGCATCTCGGTGGAGTCGCGGATGGTGACCGCCGAGCCCTGCGGGCGGCCCTGGGGGCGGGTGGGCCGCTGATTGACCACGAGCAGCCGGTCCCCGGCCTCCAGCACCTCGTCGGTGGCCACCCGGCCGGACAGCAGCAGTTCCGCCATCCGGGGATCCATGCCGACCTTGTCGACGGGGCGTCCTTCGGCGTCGTCCGGCAGGCCGAGCAGCCGTCCGGCCTCGTCGTTCGCCAGGAGCAGCCGTCCTTCGCCGTCGGTGATCAGCACCCCTTCGCGGACGGCGTGGAGCACTGCGTCGTGGTGCTCGTACATGCGGGTCATCTCATGCGTGCCGAGGCCGTGAGTCTGGCGACGCAGTCTTCGGCTGATCAGCGCCGTGCCGACGGTGGCCAGAGCCAGACCGCTGGTGATGGCCAGGAGGATGACCGGAAGCTGGCGCTCGGCGAGACCGGTCACGCTCTCCACCGTCAGACCTGCCGAGACCAGGGCGATGACCTCGCCCTCTGGCGAGGTGACCGGCACGATCGCCTGGATCTCCTTGCCGAGCGGCCCCTCCACACTCTCGGTGTGCACCTGGCCGGCGAGCGAGGGCTCGATCGTGCCGACGAACCGCTCGCCGATGCGGTCCGGCTGAGGGTGGCTGTAGCGGATGCCGCGGGTGTCCATCACCACGATGAAGTCCACCCCCGCGGGCCCGCGCGTCTCCTCGGCGAGGGGCTGCAGGACCGCGGACGGGTCCGGCGACCGCAGCGCTTCCTGCAGGCCCAGGGATCTCGCGAAGGTCTGCGCCACGGAAACCGACCGGTTGCGCGCTTCGCGCTCGATGTCGGACCGAGACTGCAGCACCAGGGACAGCAGGGCACCGGCCGCGAGCAGCACCACGATCGCCACCTGAAGGACGAAGACCTGTCCGGCGACGCTTCCGAATCTTCTGCCTAGGTTCCACCGCACCGGAACGCCGGGTACGGGAGAGGAGACGGGCTCACAACCCCAGTTGTAACACCTCCCCGCGGGCACGCTCCCAGCGCTCACGCTATGCATCAGTGCCACCACAAGGGTCCCCGTCCCCAGAGGTCGGGGAGAGGGCGTTGTTCGGGCACGCGCAGGTCCGGGTCCCCTGCTCGCGGTAGGTGAGCACGCGGCAGCGAGCACGCCACCGGTGACGGGGGGCGTCCCTGCCGTCAGGGCGGCGGTTCACATCCTGTCGTCCCGCTGTGCGGAAACGCAGGTCGGAGGCCGTGTCGGAGCGTGATGGCACGGCCTCCACCGTGTTCGGGACCGGTGGGACGCTCGCCCCCTCGTGCGGCGTCGGCGCGCGGGCGCCGTGCCGCGGCGGGCTTCTCGTAGGCGGCGCGGCTCGTCCGGTAGTCAGGGACGGCTCGTGAGGTACCCGCCCATCGACGTGAAGTAGTCGGTCGCGGCCATCTCGTCGCCGTCCTCCGTCCGTACCCGGGTGATCGCCAGACCGTGGTTGCGGCCGGTGCGGGCGTCGGCCCCGGCGACGATCACCACGCCGCCCGACTCCCGGTAGAAGACGCGGCCGGGGGTGCCGCCGTAGCGGCCCTGGGACACGACCGCGGCCAGGATCTCCAGGCGCTTGCCCTTGTGGAAGGTGAAGGCGCTCGGATACGGCGCCGACTGGGCGCGGACCAGCCGCTCGAGGTCCTCCGCGGGCCAGTTCCAGTCGATGCGGATGTCCTCGGCGGACCGCTTGTGAAAGAAGCTCGCCTGCGACCGGTCCTGCTTGGTGAAGTCGGTGCGCCCGGAGGCGATGAGGGCGAGCGCCTCGGTGGTGACCGGGGCGATGAGGTCGACGGTCCGGTGGAACAGGTCGGTGGCGGTGTCCGTCGGCCCGACCGGCACGGCGTGCTGGACGACGATGTCGCCGGCGTCGAGCTCGTCGTCCATCATGTGCGCGGTGACGCCCACTTCGGGTTCGCCGTTGATGAGCGCCCAGATCAGCGGGGAGAAGCCGGCGTACTTCGGCAGCAGCGAGTCATGGACGTTGAGGGTGCCGTGGCGGGGCAGGCCGAAGATGCGCGGCGGGATCCAGGTCCGCCAGTTGTTCGCGACGATGATGTCCGGGTCGGCCTCTTCGAGGCGCAGGAACAGATCTTCGTCGTCGGGCCTGTTGCGGATCAGCACCGGCACGCCGTGCTCCTCCGCCAGGTCGGCGACCGAGTCGCTCCAGATCTTCTCGTACGCGTGCTCGCTCCTGGGATGCGTCACGACCATCACCACGTCGTGTTCGGAATCCAGGAGCGCTTGCAGGGTGCGGTGCCCCCAGGTCTGATACCCGAACATGACGACCCGCATGGGGTTTCCTCCTCAGAGCGGCGATGGACCGACGTCAGTTAAGCAAGGCTTACCTAAGCGCGCAACGGCCCCAGCGGTAAAGGGAGTTAATGATCCACCGGCCGGCCGGATTTTCTTTTTGACCCCATCGACAGGCAGGGGAGATCAGGTTAGCTTTACCTAAGTTCCGCTCGCTCGCCGCTCCGTCGGCGTGGCCTGGTCCCGTTCTCCGCAACGCCCGACTGGCGGCTGTCCCGCATGATGGGAGTGACATGTCACAGGCTCTTCCTGGCGACGCACCACTGATCCACGACCTCATAGGAATCGGCTTCGGGCCGTCCAATGTGGCCATGGCGATCGCGCTCAGTGAGCACAACGCAGGCGTCGACAGGCAGGAGGCGGTCACCGCTCACTTCTTCGAGCGGCAGCCACGCTTCGGCTGGCACCGAGGCATGCTGATCGACGACGCCACCATGCAGGTGTCCTTCCTCAAGGACCTGGTGACACTGCGCAATCCGGCGAGCGAGTTCAGCTTCCTGTGCTACCTGAAGAGTCAGGGACGGCTGATCGACTTCGTCAACCACAAGAACCTGTTCCCGCTGCGGGTCGAGTTCCACGACTACTTCGAGTGGGCCGCGGCCAAGGTGGACGACATGGTGTCCTACGGGCACGACGTCGTCGCCGTGCGGCCCGTCGTCGTCGACGGAGTGGTCCAGTACGTGGATGTGACGGCCCGGTCCGGCACCGAACTGGTCGTCCACCGGGCCCGCAATCTCGTGATCGGCACCGGCCTGCGGCCGCAGATGCCGGAGGGCGTCGAGCGCTCCGACCGGATCTGGCACAACTCCGACCTGCTCGCCCGTGTCGACGGCCTGGAGAAAGCGGATCCGACCCGCTTCATCGTGGTCGGCGCAGGGCAGAGCGCCGCGGAGAACGTCGCCTTCCTGCACCGGCGTTTCCCCCGGGCCGAGGTCTGCGCGGTCTTCTCCCGCTACGGCTACAGCCCCGCCGACGACAGCAGCTTCGCCAACCGCATCTTCGACCCGGAGGCGGTCGACGAGTTCTTCACCGCCCCGGAGGAGATCAAGCGCAAACTGATCGGCTACCACGGCAACACCAACTACTCCGTGGTGGACATCGATCTGATCGACGACCTCTACCGGCAGGAGTACCAGGAGAAGGTCCTCGGCACCGAACGCCTGAGGTTCCTCAAGGTGTCCCGGCTCACCGACGTCGTGGAGACGCCGGACAAGGTGCGCACCACCGTCGAGTCGCTGGTCACCGGTGAACGGACGCCGCTGGACGCCGACGTGGTCGTCTACGCCACCGGGTACCGGACCGCCGACACCCTCGGTCTCCTCGGCGAGGTGCAGCAGTTCTGCCACCGTGACGACGAGGGCCGCGTCCGCGTCGAGCGTGACTACCGCGTCGCGACGGACCCCCAACTGCGGTGCGGCATCTACCTCCAGGGGGGCACCGAGCACACGCACGGCATCACGTCGTCGCTGCTGTCCAACACCGCCGTCAGGGTCGGCGAGATCCTTGGGTCGATCCTCGACCGGGGCGAGGGGCCGGCCGCCGCGCCGCGGGCCGCCGCCGACGAGATCGGCTCGTCCCTCTGATCCGGACCTCTCTCACTCATGCCCGCCCGGACGACGCGTCGGACCGGGCGGACGTGACGCACCGTGAAACCCCGTGAAAGGAACTGCCCCGTGTCCGTTGGTACACGCCCCGGTCCGACGAGGATCGTCAGACACATTCCCCGCCTGGTCGCGGCCGCCGTCGCCGCCCTGGTGCTCGGCGCCTGCGGCGGCGGCACGGACGAGGACGCGGCCGAGCCGTCCGGGAAGGCGGGGGCGAGTTCGGCGGCCTTCCCGGTCACGGTCGAGCACAAGTACGGCAGCACGACCATCGAGTCGGAGCCGAAGAAGGTCGTCACCCTCGGCCTGTCCGACCAGGACGCGGTGCTGGCCCTCGGCGTGAAGCCGGTCGGTTCCGTCGACTGGTTCAAGGAGCAGCCGTACGGCAAGTGGCCGTGGACCAAGGACCTGTGGGGCTCCACGCCGCCGCAGATCGTCGGCGAGCGCGACGAGTACAACATGGAGAAGATCGCGGCGCTCCAGCCGGACCTGATCGTGGCCCAGTACTCCGGCATGAAGAAGGAGCAGTACGAGACCCTGTCGAAGATCGCCAAGGTGGTCGCCCAGCCGAAGGGCCACGAGGACTACCAGGCTCCGTGGCAGGTCATGACCGAGCAGATCGGCAAGGCCCTCGGCAAGGACGACGAGACCGAGAAGCTCATCGCCGGCATCGACGCGCGCTTCAAGGCCGTCCGCGACGATCACCCCGAATGGAAGGGCCTGACGGTCACCGTCGGCGAGCCCTACGAGCCGGGCAAGTTCTCCGCCTTCTCGCCCAAGGATCCCAAGGTCATCTTCCTGAGCGAGATGGGCTTCACCACCTCGGAGAAGTACCGCACCGCCCTCGGCAAGGAGAACATCGCCGACCTCAGCTCCGAACGCCTCGACGTCATGGAGGCCGACCGGACCGTCTGGCTCGGCACACCCGACACCGAGAAGGCCATGAAGGCCGACCCGCTCTACAAGAAGACCAAGGTCCACCAGGAGAAGCGGGACCTGTTCCTGCCGTACGACAGCCCGGACATCGGCGCCGCGCTCTCCTTCAACACGGTGCTGTCGATCCCCTACGCCATCGACCAGGTCGTCCCGATGCTCGAGGCGATCAAGTAGGAGCGCCTCCGCGTCCTCCCGCGACGCGGTCTCCCCGCCTGCCGCCCGTCCGGCGGTCGTCCTCCGCCGGGCGGGCGCGGCGTGCACGGTCACGCAACGACTCGCCATCGACGCACCATGAGGGAAAGGGCCATGCGCACGATGTCTGACGCCGAGTGGGACCCGACTTCCGCCGCCGGAGCACCCGTCACCGGTGGGCAGTCCGGGATCTGGCTCGCCCAGCAGCTCGACCCCGACAGCTCGGCCTACAACGTCTCCTTCGCCCTGGACCTGCGCGGAGACGTCGACGTCGACCGCCTGGGCACCGCCGTGCGGCAGGCGCTCGAGGAGGCCGAGTGCCTGCATGTGCGCATTGGTCCGGCGGAGGGCGGACCGCGTCAGACGCTCGCGCGCCGTCCCTTCGACGTTCCCGTCGTCGACCTGCGGGGCGAAGCCGACCCCGAAGCCGCCGCTGCCGCCTGGGCGGAGGCCGACCGTGACCGCCCGGCCGATCTGGTGAACGGGCCGCTGTTCGGCCATGCGCTGCTGCGGCTCGCCGACGACCGTGTGGTGTGGCACCAGCGTTACCACCACATCGCCGTCGACGGCGTGAGCATCGTGCTCGTCTCCCACCGGGCCGGCGAGATCTACACCGCCCGGGACACCGG
>NZ_JBSGZJ010000262.1:0-9975 GCF_053610925.1 Streptomyces sp. NPDC054847
GCGCACCCTGTGCGTTGCCGGCTCTGTCACCCGTACGTGCGAATGCTCGCCGTACGTCCTCCTGTCACTCCGCAACTCGTTAGCGTGGCGCTGCTCGAGGAGGTCGGTGAGGAGGGCGTGAGCAGTGACGGCCATACCGGCGGCGGCGCGCGCGTACATCCTTGCCGTGATCCTCTGTGCCGCGGTCGCCGCCGTTCCGGTGGCCCTCCCCGCAGCCGTGGTGCCGTGGCCGACCGTACTGCTGCTCGCCGCCCTGTACGCCGTGGGCGAGCTGCCCGCCCGCCGTCGCGGCGACGACTCCGCCCCCGTCGGCGCCGGCACCTTCTTCCCCGTGCTGCTGGCGGCCGCCTTCCTCCTGCCGCCCGCCGCGGCCGCTCTGGTCCCCGTGCCGGGCGCGCTGCTCGGGCGGGTGGACGGACCGCCGGCCGGGGTCCGGCGGACGTGGCGCGCGGCCCGGCTCGGCCTCGCCACCTGGGGCGCCGCCCACGCGTATCTGCTGTTCGGCGGCGAACAGGCGCTGCGGGCACCGGACTTCCCGTACGCGCTCGTGCCGGCCCTCGCCGGGTCGCTCGCCTGCTGTCTGCTGCTGACGGTCCTCGACGGCGGCATCCGCGCCACGGCGGTCGGGGTGCCTCCTACGCGCAGTACGCGGTGGGGGAGGGTTCCCCCGCCCGCCGTCCGGCGGGATCTCTCCGGTTCGGCGGCGCCGCACTGTGTGCACGGGCTCGCCGGGCTCATGATGGCGGTCCTGTGGGGCAGCTCGTACGGGCCGCTCTCCGCCTTGTTCGTGCTGCTGCCCATGTACATCTCCTGCTGGATCTTCGCCCAGTACCACCGGGAGCGCGCCGCCCATCAGGCGACGATCCGGGCCCTGGTGCAGGCCGTCGACATCAAGGACCGGTACACGCGCGGGCACAGCGAACGCGTCGGCCGGGCATCGGTGCTGATCGCCAGGGAACTGAGCATGGAGGAGGAGCGCCTCGAGGTCGTCCGGTTCGCCGGCCTCCTGCACGACGTGGGCAAGTTGGGGGTGCCGACGAGGGTGCTCCGCAAGGAGGGGCCGCTGACACCGGAGGAACGGCGGGTGATCGAGCTCCACCCGGAGTACGGGCACGAGATGGTGCGCGGCATCGGCTTCCTGGGCGAGGCCCGGGCGGCGATCCTGCACCACCACGAACGCATGGACGGCAGCGGATATCCGTACGGACTCGTCGGTCACCAGATCCCTGAGTTCGCCCGGGTGGTGGCCGTGGCCGACGCGTTCGACGCGATGACGTCCACCCGCTCCTACCGGCGCGCCCGGCCGGTGGCGGTGGCCCTGCGCGAGCTGGAGCGGTGCGCCGGTACGCAGTTCGACCCGCGCATGGTGCGCGCCCTGGTGCGCGCGCTGGAACGGCACGGGTGGCAGACATCGGTGACCTCGGACGAGGCGGCGCTGCCGACGGGGCCGCCCCGGACGCCGCGGTCGCCGGGAACGGGGGCTTCGCATCAGATACGGACAGGGTGAGCGGCCCACCCCGGCGGAGGCGGGCGAGAAAGGCCCCCGCGCACGCCGGCCCGCACGCGTCCTCCATGTCATCCACACCGCCGCGGTCGCCGTGACCGCGGCCGCCCTCGCCTGGGTCGTGACCCACGGGGTGGCACAGCCCGCGAACGCCCTCGCCTTCGGCGCGTTCATCGCCGTCGGGGAGCTCGCCCGGTGGGGAGCGGTCCCCGGGGAGAGGGAGCCCGCCCCGCTGGGGGCCGCGGGCGCGCTGGCGTACGCCCTGCTCGGCGAGTGCGCCGGTGAGCCGACGGGGCACGGGGCCTTCCAGGTCGTCGCCGTCGTCGTCGCGGGCGCACTCGTCGGCGCCGTGCCGCACGTCGCCCGCGGTCAGGGGCCCGCGCTCGACCATGTGGCGCGGCGGGTGCTGACCGTCGGATTCGCCGCGGTGTGCTTCCAGCCGCTGTACACCTCCGGCGAGTTGGGCCTGTGGCTCGGGGAGGGTCCTTATTACGCCCTCTTCCTGCTGGTCCTGCTGGTGCTGACCGCCTTGTGCGACGCCGTGCTGGCCGCCGTCATGCTGCGCGCCCACACCGGCCACCCCTTCGGGCCGCTGCTGCGGGACGAGCTGCGGGCACTGCCGGGTATCGGCTCGGCCGTCGGCGCGACCGGCGCGGTCATGGCCCTGGCGGTGGCGGTCGCGGGCCTGTGGGCCCTGCCGGTGTTCTGTGTGCCGCTGCTGCTCACCCAGCTGTCCTTCCGCCGGTACGCGGCCGTGCGCGCCACCTACGGCCAGACGATCGCCTCCCTCGCCCGTGCCACCGAGATCGCCGGCTACACACGGCAGGGCCACGCCCGCCGCGTCGCGGAGCTCAGCACGGCCGTCGGACGGGAGATGGGTCTGTCCGGGCCCGACCTGACCTTGCTGGAGTACGCGGCGCTGATGCACGACATCGGGCAGCTGTCCCTCGTCGACCCCGTACCGGACGGTGCCACCGCGTCGCTGCCGCCGGCCGAGCAGCGCCGTATCGCGCTGCTCGGCGGTGCCGTGGTCCGGCGCACCGGCGTCCCGGCGGCCGTGGCCGCCGTCGTGGAACAGCAGGCCGACCCGTACCGGGACCAGCCCCTGGCCGCCAGGATCGTGCGGGCCGTCAACGCATACGACGACCTCGCCGGGGGAAGCGGAGGCAGAGCGGGCGGGGCGCTGGCCGCACTGGAGCAGCTGAGGCTGGGCACAGGGCACGACTACCAGCCCGAGGTGGTCGAATCCCTGGCCAGGGTCCTGGGCAGAGTCCTTGTGTGAAGCGGCCCGGCCCCTGTTCCCACGGGGTAACCCATGGGTAATGAGCGAGCCTGCGACCGGGCATGGTTGGATGCGAAAGAAGGCACAGAAGCAGGCAGGCAGTCATGCGTCCGGGCAGGGCCCCGAGCGACCGGCAGGCGGGAATCGTGAGGATCTTCGGGAAGGTACGGCATCGGCCCTCCGCCTCTTGGCGGCAGGCCACGGACCGCGCGTTCACGCTGATCGGCGACGGCCGGTACGAGGACGCGGGCGCGCTGCTGACGCGGGCGGCGGATCTTGAGCCCTGGCTCTCGGAGTCCTGGTTCAACCTGGCGCTGCTGCACAAGTTCCGGCACGACTGGGAGCAGGCCCGCGCCGCGGGCTTGCGGGCGGTCGCGCTGCTGGACAAGGAGACGGGCGCCCCGGACTGGTGGAACGTCGGCATCGCCGCCACCGCCCTCCAGGACTGGCCGCTGGCCCGCCGGGCCTGGCAGGCGTACGGCCTGAAGGTCCCGGGAGCGGCCGCGGCGAACGGCGAGCCCGTCGGTATGGACCTGGGCAGCGCCGCTGTGCGGCTCTCGCCGGAGGGCGAGGCCGAGGTGGTGTGGGGCCGCAGGCTCGACCCGGCCCGGATAGAGGTGCTCTCCATTCCGCTGCCGTCGTCCGGGCGGCGCTGGGGCGAGGTCGTGCTGCACGACGGCGTCCCGAACGGCGAGCGCACCACGACGGCGGGTCCGTCCTTCCCGGTCTTCGACGAGATCGAGCTCTGGGCCCCCTCTCCCGTCCCGACCTGGGTGGTCCTGCTGGAGGCGGCGACGGAGTCCGACCGGGACGCTCTGGAGCGGCTGGCGGCGGACGCCGGATTCGCCGCGGAGGACTGGTCCTCCTCGGTGCGGCTGCTGTGCCGGGCCTGTTCCGAGGGGAGCATGCCGAGCGCGGAGGGCGAGGGGGAGCACCTCGATCCGCACGACCACAGCGAGCCCGGCCATCCCGGGCCGCTGGGACACCGTACGGGCGGCGATCTCTGGTCGCCGGAGCGCGAGTGCGGCATAGCGGCGCCCGCCGGACTGGTGCGGGGCCTGCTCGACGGCTGGGTCGCCGACAGCCCGGACTCCCGGGAGTGGCGGGATCTCGAGGAAGTCTGCTGACGCCTGCCCGTAGGCTGTACGGACACGTGAGTGACCGGGCATCGGGCCATGGTCGGGTACTGAGAAGGGCGCAGAGGCTGACATGGCGTCGCAGCAGTCGGAGCAGGGGACGGACCAGCGGGTCGACGAGGGGGGTTTCCTCGTGGACACGGAGAACTGCGAGGAGCGGGAACTGGCGTACCGCGAGCGCGGCACGTCGCGTCCGATCACGGTCGTGGGGAACCCCGTGCTCCACAAGGAGTGCAAGGACGTCACCGAGTTCGACGACAAGCTCGCCGCCCTCATCGACGACATGTTCGCCAGCCAGAAGACGGCTGAGGGCGTGGGGCTGGCCGCCAACCAGATCGGTGTCGACCTGAAGGTGTTCGTCTACGACTGCCCCGACGACGACGGCGTGCGGCACACCGGCGTGGTCTGCAACCCGGTCCTGGAGGAGCTGCCGCCGGAGGAGCGCGTCCTCGACGACTCCAACGAGGGCTGCCTGTCCGTGCCGACGGCGTACGCCTCGCTGGCCCGTCCCGACTACGCGGTGGTCCGCGGCCAGGACGCGCAGGGCAATCCGATCAAGGTGCGGGGCACGGGCTATTTCGCCCGTTGCCTCCAGCACGAGACCGATCACCTCTACGGGTACCTGTACATCGACCGTCTCTCCAAGCGTGAGCGCAAGGACGCGCTGCGGCAGATGGCGGAGGGCACCCCGCGGTACGAGGTCGTCCCGAACGACTGATCCAACGCAACGTCCGACGGCCCCGCTCAGCGCGAGCGGGGCCGTCGCTGTTCACGCAGGCGTCATTGGGCGGACAAATGACGCCTGCTCAGGCGTGGTTGACGCGCGTGGAACGGCCCGCCAGTCTCAGTGGTTGCACCGTCCCCACCCGGTATGGAGGCTCGATGTTCAGACGCACCGCACGACTTCTGCTCTCTATTGTCATGCTCATGGTTGCCGGTCTGGGCGGGGTCGTCGCGACCGCCGGGAGCGCGCAGGCCGACGACTGCTACACCTGGTCACGCACCCTGTCCCAGGGGGCTTCCGGCTCGGACGTCAGCCAGCTCCAGATCCGCATGTCCGGCTACCCGGGCTACGGCGCCGTGCTCGCCGTCGACGGCTCCTACGGGCCGGCCACCACGGCCGCCGTCAAGCGCTTCCAGTCCGCCTACGGCCTCGCCGCCGACGGCGTCGCGGGTCCCGCCACCTTCAGCAAGATCTACGCCCTCCAGGACAGCGACTGCACACCGGCCCACTTCAGCTACGCCGAACTCAACCGCTGCAACTCCACCTGGTCCGGTGGCGCGGTGAGCGCGGCGACCGCCAAGGCCAACGCGCTGCGGACGATGTGGAAGCTGGAGGCCCTGCGGCACGCCCTGGGCGACCAGCCCATCACCGTGACCAGCGGCTTCCGGTCGTACTCGTGCAACAGCGCGGTCGGCGGCGCGTCCAGCAGCCGGCACCTCTACGGCGACGCGGCCGACCTGGGCGCCGGACCGCACTCGCTGTGCAAGCTGGCCCAGCAGGCCCGCAACCACGGCTTCAACGGGATCCTCGGCCCGGGCTACCCCGGCCACAACGACCACACGCACCTCGACCACCGAGGCAGCCGTTACTGGTCCGCCCCCAGCTGCGGCATCTGAGGCACCCGAAGCCGAAGCGGCCCGTGCCTCCCCCCGTGAGAGGCGCGGGCCGCTGCTTTCTCGAGCGCCGTCAAGGACGGTCAGAAGTCGTCGTCGAACGCGACCGACCCCTCGACCGCCACCTGGTAGGCGGACGGGCGGCGCTCGAAGAAGTTCGTCAGCTCCTGGACACCCTGCAACTCCATGAAGGAGAACGGGTTCTGCGAGCCGTACACCGGGGCGAAACCGAGGCGCGTGAGCCGCTGGTCGGCGACGCACTGGAGGTACTCGCGCATCGACTCGGTGTTCATGCCCGGCAGTCCGTCGCCGCACAGGTCACGGCCGAACTGGAGCTCCGCCTCTACCGCTTCCTTCAGCATGTCGGTGACCTGCTGCCGCAGTTCGTCGTCGAAGAGCTCCGGCTCCTCCTTGCGGACCGTGTCCACGACCTCGAAGGCGAAGTTCATGTGCATCGTCTCGTCCCTGAACACCCAGTTGGTGCCGGTGGCCAGACCGTGCAGCAGACCGCGGGAGCGGAACCAGTAGACGTACGCGAAGGCGCCGTAGAAGAACAGGCCCTCGATGCACGCCGCGAAGCAGATCAGGTTGAGCAGGAAGCGGCGGCGGTCCGCCCGTGACTCGAGACGGTCGATGCTCTCGACCGAGTCCATCCACTTGAAGCAGAACGCGGCCTTCTCCCTGATGGACGGGATGTTCTCGACCGCCGAGAAGGCGGCCGCCCGGTCCTCGGGGTCGGGAAGGTAGGTGTCGAGCAGCGTCAGATAGAACTGGACGTGCACGGCCTCCTCGAACAGCTGCCGCGACAGATACAGCCGCGCCTCGGGGGAGTTGATGTGCTTGTAGAGGGTCAGCACCAGGTTGTTCGCCACGATCGAGTCACCCGTCGCGAAGAACGCGACCAGCCGGCCGATCATGTGCTGCTCACCCGGGGAGAGCTTGGCCAGGTCGGCCACGTCCGAGTGCAGGTCGACCTCCTCCACCGTCCAGGTGTTCTTGATCGCGTCCCGGTAGCGCTCGTAGAAGTCCGGGTAGCGCATGGGCCGCAGAGTGAGCTCGAAGCCGGGGTCGAGAAGGTTCTTGGTGGTGGAGCTCATTACTGGCAGGCCTCGCAGGACTCGGGGTTTTCCAGGGAACAGGCGACGGCATCCTCGGCCGTCACCTGCGCGGGGACCGGGACGGCCGCCGACGCGGCGCGCGCGATCCGGGTCGCCGGGCGCGAGCGCAGGTAGTAGGTGGTCTTCAGCCCCTGCTTCCACGCGTACGCGTACATCGAACTGAGCTTGCCGATCGTCGGCGTCTCGAGGAACAGGTTCAGCGACTGGCTCTGGTCCAGGAACGGCGTACGGGCGGCCGCCATGTCGATCAGGCCGCGCTGCGGGATCTCCCAGGCGGTGCGGTACAGCGCGCGGATCTCCTCGGGGACCCAGGTGAAGCCCTGCACCGAGCCGCTCGCCTCGCGCAGCGCCTCCCGCGTCTGCGCGTCCCAGACTCCGAGCCGCTTCAGGTCCTCCACCAGATAGGAGTTGACCTGGAGGAACTCGCCGCTGAGCGTCTCGCGCTTGAACAGGTTGGAGACCTGCGGCTCGATGCACTCGTAGACACCGGCGATCGAGGCGATGGTCGCGGTCGGCGCGATGGCGAGCAGCAGCGAGTTGCGCATGCCGACGTCGGCGATCCGGGCACGCAGCGCCTCCCAGCGCTCCGGCCAGCTCGGCGTCGTGTCGTAGTGGTCGGGATGCAGCACGCCGCGTGCCGCGCGCGTCTCGGCCCAGGCCGGCAGGGGCCCGTTGCGCTCCGCGAGGTCGCACGAGGCCTCGTAGGCCGCCAGCATGATCCGCTCGGCGATCTTCGTCGAAAGGGCCCGGGCCTCCGCCGAGTCGAAGGGCAGCCGCAGCTTGAAGAAGACGTCCTGCAGGCCCATCGCGCCCAGGCCCACCGGGCGCCACCTGGCGTTGGACCGCCCGGCCTGCTCCGTCGGATAGAAGTTGATGTCGACGACGCGGTCCAGGAAGGTGACGGCGGTGCGGACGGTGGCGTCCAGCCGCTCCCAGTCGATGCCGTCGCCGCTGACGAACGCGCCGAGGTTCACGGAGCCGAGATTGCACACGGCCGTCTCGCCGTCGTCCGTGACCTCGAGGATCTCCGTGCACAGGTTGGAGGAGTGCACGACCCGGCCCGGCTCCGCGGTCTGGTTGGCGGTGCGGTTGGACGCGTCCTTGAAGGTCATCCAGCCGTTGCCGGTCTGGGCGAGTGTGCGCATCATCCGGCCGTAGAGGTCGCGGGCGGGGACGGACCGGCGGGCCAGGCCCGCGGCTTCCGCCCGGCGGTAGGCCGTGTCGAAGGCCTCGCCCCACAGGTCGACCAGCTCCGGGACGTCGACCGGGGAGAACAGTGACCACTCGGCGTCCGCCTCGACGCGGCGCATGAACTCGTCCGGGATCCAGTGCGCCAGGTTCAGGTTGTGCGTACGGCGGGCGTCCTCACCGGTGTTGTCGCGCAGCTCGAGGAACTCCTCGATGTCCGCGTGCCAGGTCTCCAGGTAGACGGCGGCCGCGCCCTTGCGGCGGCCGCCCTGGTTCACCGCGGCGACCGAGGCGTCAAGGGTCTTCAGGAACGGGACGATGCCGTTGGAGTGCCCGTTGGTGCCGCGGATCAGTGAACCGCGGGCGCGGATACGGGAGTACGAGAGCCCGATGCCGCCCGCGTGCTTGGAAAGGCGCGCGACCTGGTGGTAGCGGTCGTAGATCGAGTCGAGCTCGTCCAGCGGCGAGTCCAGCAGGTAGCAGGACGACATCTGGGGGTGGCGGGTGCCGGAGTTGAAGAGGGTGGGGGAGGAGGGGAGGTAGTCCAGCCGGCTCATCAGCCGGTACAGCGCCGCGACCTCCTCCAGGGCGCGCTGCGAGTCGTCCTCGGCGAGCCCGCAGGCGACGCGGAGCATGAAGTGCTGGGGAGTCTCGACGACCTGGCGGGTGATCGGGTGGCGCAGCAGGTAGCGGCTGTAGAGGGTGCGCAGGCCGAAGTAGCCGAAGCGGTCGTCCGCCTCGAGGTCGATCAGCGCGTCGAGCCGCGCGGCGTGCAGTGCCACGAAGGCGGCCGTGCGGTCGGCGATCAGCCCCTCGCGGTGACCGGTGGCGACCGAGGCGGTGAACGAGGAAGCGCCCTGCCCGGCCGCCTCTTCGGCGATCGTGCGGGTCAGCAGACGCGCGGCGAGCCGGGAGTAGGCGGGGTCGTCCGAGATGAGTCCGGCGGCCGCTTCGGCGGCGAGGGAGTGCAGCTCCGCCGCGTCGGACCCGGCGTTGCGGCCGCGCAGCGCGGCCGCGGCGACCTTGCCCGGGTCGGTGTCGGGCAGGTCCGCCGTCAGGTCCGTCAAGGTCCGCAGCAGCGCGGTCCCGGGGCCGTCGTTCTCCGTCGCTGAGACCGGATCGGCTGGCGCGATGGTCATGTGATGCTCTCCCTCGCTCGGCTCTGGGCCGGCGGAGGGGGCGGGCCGTGGCACGTGTGACGGGGCAGCACGGCGCACGGCGTCCACCGGCCCAACCGCGAGGCCCGGACGTCTGGGCATCCGGATCGGTCGAACCGGATGCGCCGTCGACAGGTCCTCGGACTTGAACGGGTACGGCAGAGCGCACCGGATCACACCGTTGCGGGACAGTTCCGGATTCACACCGGATTCCCCTGCGGCGACAGCGAGATGAGCATACATGTGGGGGCGGTTGAGTCAGCCACCCCCATATGTTGTGTCTCCGGGTGGGAAGTCGATGTCCGGGCACCGGGGCGTCCGCCCCGCTATCGTGGTCGGTGAAGGGAGGGTCCACGACCGTGACCACCGACCGCCCGCACCTGGACACCGACGACTTCGACGAGGCTTTCCGGATACTGGCCCGCACGACCGAGGGCGTGCGTCTGGAACTGATCGACGGGAAGCTCAGGAGCAAGGCAGTGCCGGACGGAGATCACGGGCGCATCATCGAGTGGCTGACGCGCATCTGTATGCAGGCGCGTCCGGAGCTGTGGCTCTATCCCGACCAAGGGCTCAAGGTGCAGGAGTACCGGAAGGGCCGGGCCCGTCCGGACGGCTCGCTCGCCTCCAGCGGTGCCTTCGTCGGCCAGGGTGAATGGGCCGACCCCGACCAGGTGCTCATGGTCCTCGAGGTCACCTCGTACGACTCGGACACCGACGGGCGTGACCGGGTGGAGAAGCCGCGCGCGTACGCCCAGACCGGCATCCCGGTGTACCTGCTGATCGACCGGGACAGCTGCGAGGTGACGGTCTACAGCCAGCCCGACGGCGTGCGCTATGAGAACGCGCACACGGTCCCGTTCGGCAAGGACATCACCCTGCCCGCCCCGGTGGACATCACACTGGCGACCGAGCAGCTCAAGGACTGGGTGCACTGACCCCGAAGACGAAGGGCCGCCGCGCTTCCCGGGGG
>NZ_JBSGZJ010000263.1:0-9928 GCF_053610925.1 Streptomyces sp. NPDC054847
CCTTGTCGACCATGGTTCCCCCTCCACGCGGTCGATGAGCGTCCTTGGAACGGTAACAACGCCCGCTGACAGCAAGGACTTTGCAAAGGCAGAGGTGAATGTGATGTCCGCTACACCGGCCGGCCGATCAGCATCGCCGGCGCGCCCGCCACCCGCGTCAGGAAGACCGTCACCGCGTTCGACCCCTGCGGCTTCACCCTACGGCGGGCGTCCTCGGTTTCCACTGCGCTGTGGGGCTACTTCACCACTAGTGCTTTGACTTCACGTTCGCACAGTAGAGCCTTCAACTTCGATAGCGCCAAGGAAGGTTCGTCGAGGGGTGGTGTGTCCGGCCCGTACCGGCCGGACATCACCAGAAAACCGGCCTACAGCAGGCCGTCCCACATCTGCTCGAGGAGGACCGACCACCAGCTCTCCGGCGACGACAGCGCCGCCGGGTCCAGGGCCGCCAGTTGGGCCTGGAAGTCGACCGTCCAGCGGCCCGCCTGCTCCGGGGTGAGGCCGAAGCGCAGCCGCCACATACGGCCGAGCAGCGCCAGGCAGCGCACGAACTCGGGCAGGCCCGTGTTCACGAACTGCGGGGCCACGGGCTGGCCGCCCGGGCCGGACTCCACCGGCACCGCCACGATGTGGGCCGTGCCGTACTGGACGCAGATCGCCCGGCCGAAGTCGCTGCCGATCACCAGGTACGAACCGGCGTCGGACGCCGGCTGCACCTGGCGCTGCGCGGCGAGCTCCGCCAGCGTCGGCACCACCGGCTGGGCCGGCTGCGCCCAGAAGAACGGGTTGAAGTCGCCCGGCAGGCCCGCCCACACCAGGGTCGCCGCCACGATCTCCGGCACACCCTGACGCGACACGGCCCGCTGGTCGAACCGGCACAGCCCTTGCGGCCCGAACGCACCCGCCAGCTCCTGCGCCACACCCTCCGGCGGGATCGGCGGCGCCGGCGGCACCTGCGGCAGCGGGGCGCGCACCGGCGCGGGACGGGCGGGACCGTCCGCAACCTGGTGCAACTCACCCTGGTGGGCGAGCAGTTGCCGCATCCCCTGCTGACGCGAGGCGTGGTCCCTGCCGTACGGGGCGATCGACGTGATCCGCGCCTGCGGCCATGTCTCCCGGATCATCCGCGCGCAGTACGCACCCGGCAGCTCGCACGACTCCAGCTCCGTGTGCAGTTCCAGCACCTGCTGCGGCGGCACGTTCATCGCGCGCAGCTCGTGCAGGATCTGCCACTCCGGGTGCGGGGTGCCCGGCGCGGAGCGGCGGATCAGCTGGGCCTCCGAGCCGTCGGGTGCGCGGTAGCGAAGGACGGCCTGGTAGCCGGGGCCGACCGTCGGCACACCGGTGGGCTGCTGGGGGTAGCCGTACGGCGGACGCCCGCCGCCCATCGGAGGCTGCGGCGCGTTCGGCACCGGGCCGGGGGCGCCGGGAGGACCGGGCGGACCTGGAGGCTGCGGAGCCCCCGGACCCATCTGCGCGGGACCGGCCAGCATCGTCGCGGCCTGATGCACCCCACCACCGGGCGGCGGCGTAGAACCCGGAGGCGGCGTCGAACCAGGAGGCGGCGGCGAGCCGGGCGGGCCGGGCGGCTGCGGCGCCCCCGGACCCATCTGACTCGGATCGGCCAGCATCGTCGCCGCGTGATGCACCCCACCACCGGGCGGCGGCGTCGAACCGGGAGGCGCGGGAGGACCGGGAGGCGGCGGCGTGGAACCCGGCGGCCTCGGCGCACCGGGCGGACCCGGAGGCTGCGGAGCCCCCGGACCCATCTGCGCGGGACCGGCCAGCATCGTCGCGGCCTGGTGCACCCCGCCGGCGGGCGGCGGCGTCGAACCAGGAGGCGCAGGCGGACCGGGAGGACCGGGAGGCTGCGGACCCTCGGGGCCGAGCTGCGAGACGAGTTGGGTCGGCAGGTCGCCGCCCGCCGGGGCGCCGGGCGCGCCCGGACCCGACGGCGGCGGCGTCGCGCCGGCGGCCGGCCGTGCGCCGGGCGTGCCGGGAGCACCGGGCGGCGGCGGGGTCGTCGAGCCCGTACCACCACGCGCACCGCGCGGCGGCAGGACGGCCTTGCTCGTCGCCGCGTCCGCGATGTCGGCGGCACCGGCGCCCGGAGCGGGCGGCGGCGTCTGCTGCGACGGCTGCGGCGGCTCCGACTGCGGCTGCGCGCCCAGTCCCGGCACGATCGCGGTCCTCGGCAGCTGACTCCCGCCCGACATCAGCGCCGTGGGCGCGTCTGCCGCGACAGGCGGCGGTGTGCTGCTGTCGTCCAGCGACACCGGCGGCGCGAACACGGTGGCCGGCAGCGGCACCGACGCGTCGTCAGGACCCGCGGAACTGGTGTCCGTCCAGCCGGTGCCGCCGGACGGCGTGGCAGGGACCCCGTCGGACGCCGTCGGCTCGTAGTCGGCCGCCCCGGCACTCGGCCACGCGGATCCGCCCCGCGAGGCGTCCGCGCCCGGCGACGAACCGGCCTCCGGCCAGCCGGACCCCGCCGACGACGACGCGGACGCAGCGGAGGAGGAAGAGGACGAGGAGGCGGACGAGGGGGTCGAAGACAGCGACGAGGCAGCCGAACTGCCCGTCGCCTGCGACGCGTTGCCGCCGATCGAACCCCGGCCGTCGGACGTCCCGGCAGCGGGGGCCGATGACGCGTCCACACCGGAGGCGGGAGCAGCGGACGCCGCCGGAGCCGAGGGCCCGGCCGGAGCCGAGGAGTCCGACGACGAACGCCGGTCGGGGATACCCATCCTGTCCGCCGCGTCCTGGAGCCACTCTGGCGGGCTCAACAGGAACGACGTCTGGTTCAGATCTATCCGCTGCGGCGCTTCCGGCGCCGGAGCCTGCGAGGCGTCCTGGGCGCCTCCGTACTCCTCCTCGTACCGGCGGATCACCTCACCGACCGGCAGCCCCGGCCACAGCGTCGCCTCACCGCTGTCCCTGGCGATCACCAGCCGCTGGCGGCCGCCGTCGGAACGGGCCCCCTGCTCGCGGTCCTCCGCCCACACGACGAATCCGAGGTCGAACTCGCGGACCCGCACCTCACGGTGCTGGTACGCGGGCACGTCGCCGTTGACCCACTCCTCGGCGCGCTCCTGCGCCTGCGCGAAAGTCACCACCGGTCGATCACCCCTCGCCCGAAACGGGAACGGCACGCGCGAAGCCGCCGTCCACCATCAGATTCGCCACGGTCTCCAGCTCCGGCGGATTGCCCGCGAGCCGCTGCAGGAACGCGTCGAAGTCCTCGCCGCAGGGCAGCAGCAGCCTCTCCACGCGCTCCTGCACGTTCCACCCGTCCTGGTCGCGGGCGTCGTCGTACGCGCAGAACCACACCGAACCGATGTCCGCGCCCCGCACCTTCAGCGCGAGGATCCCGCCCTGGGCGAACGCGACGCCCAGATAGTCCTTGGTCAGATGGTCCCGCAGGCACTTGTTGACGTACACCAGGTCGTTGACCGCGGCCTCTTCGCGCACCGTGAAGAACGGCTGGTCCACCAGCAGACCCAGCTCCGCGTCGAGCGCCGCGCCGACCGGCGCGGAACCGCCCGCCGCCTTGAGGAAGGAGCGGTACGCGCCGGGCAGGCGGTAACCGAGATCCTCCTCGACGTGCCGCAACTGCTGCTCGCTCACCGACACGGCGCCCTTCGGCAGGCCGAAGTGGGCGGGCCGCGTCTCCTGGAGCGGGCGCGTGCCCCGCTTGGAGTGGTCCACGGCCGCCGTCGTCAGACCGCCGTGATGCCGCAGCAGCGCCTTCACCTCGACGGGCACGAGCTCCAGCCGCCGCGAGTTCGGTACGTGGTGCCACGTCCAGCCGTGGGGCGTCGCGACCGCCGGGACGGTGTCCCACAGGGGGTGCCCGTGCGCGGCCAGAGCGGCGTTCGCGGAGACGAAGTCCGTGAGGCGCAACTCGTCCACGCCGAAACCCTCAGGAGGCTCGGCGATCTCCGCGGCCGCGCGGGCGTACGGCGAGAAGTCCGGGTATCCCCCGTCGTCGACCCGCACCCCTCTGGGGTGACGGGAGGCACGGACCGGGTCCGGGAAGTGCACGACCTGCCCGGCGTAGGCCGCATTCGGTGGCGCGGTACCCGCACCGGCCCCGGGGCCCGTAGCTGCCCCCAGGCCTTGCCGACCTGTCGTCATGGCGTTCTGCCCCCTGCTGGCTTCTGGCTGGTTCAGCACAGCCTAAGCGGTGCGGCAATAGTGGCTGCCGGGCCTCCGGTTCCGTAACGAAGAGTCACTTTCGAGTGACCCATAGACCATGCGGCGACACCACGGCGACACGTTTCAGCTACCCAGCTTCCTTACCAGCCACCCCATTTGGCAGGCTGTCTACCGCACCACGGGGGAGTGCACGGGAGGGACGGCAACACCATGCACACAGCGCAACCAAGCACATCAGGTGATCCACGCCTCAGCTGGAGCGCCGACGGGTCCGGACAAGCGCCCGGACTGCGGCACCGCCGTGACGGAATCCTGCCCGCCGTGGCGGCCGCACTCTCCGTACGCGGCGAGACCCTCACCTGCACGGCCGGGAAGGGCGACCAGCCGCCCGTCCTCCACCCCCTCGTACAGGATTTCCTCGACACCCTCACGAGCGGCCAGCGCGAACGCTTCACCGGACGCTGCCCGGAGGCGATCCTGCTGTCCCGCCATCTGACCGCCGCGGAGACCCAGCGCTCCAAGCGCGCCCAGCGCAAGCCCCTCACCCATGGCGAGGCCCGGCGCGCGCTCAAGCACGCCAAGCTCACCGCACGCCGCATCCGCGAGGACGGCGACCCCCTGCACGGCAGCTACGCCCCGCCCTGCCGGTCGTGCACCGCGATGCTCGACCACTTCGGCGTACGCCCCGTCGCCCCGACCGCA
Source organism: Streptomyces sp. NPDC054847 (assembly GCF_053610925.1). NCBI lineage: Bacteria > Bacillati > Actinomycetota > Actinomycetes > Kitasatosporales > Streptomycetaceae > Streptomyces > Streptomyces sp. NPDC054847. Next base: position 4,861 of record NZ_JBSGZJ010000263.1, read on the forward strand.
CCCGAGAACGGCTGAACCGCGACCGATGCCCGACCACCTCAGCACCACCCGCTTCCCCGTCGCCGTCGACGCCGCGCTGCGCGATGCGGGCTGGCAGCCAGGCCGCTGGGACATCAAGCAGGCCGAGCACTGGGCGGACACCCTGCGCGCACATGTCTCGCCGGCCGGCCATCAGCACACGGTCTTCCCTGCCGCCGTGGAGGCATGGGCGGAGTTCGGCGGGCTCACCGTCGTCGCGCCCGGGCCGGGACGGCAGCACGCGCCCGCGCCGCTGCGTTTCGACCCGCTCGAAGGCCTCCACCTGGCACGCACCCTGGCCGACCTCGGCCGGGCCCTCGACACCGAGATCTCGCCGCTCGGCATGGAGGGCGACCAGCAGGCGGTGCTGGCCATGGACATGGAAGGCCGGGTCTACAGCATCGACCACACCGGCGACTGGTATCTCGGCGCCGACATCGACCAGGCCCTGACCACCCTCGTCACCGGCGTCCAGCCCACCCGGCTCACCCCGGGCTGAGCCGCGACCCGGAATCCACCGGCACCAGGGACTGACGGCACACCCGGGCCCGGCGGCCCGGCACATGGCGCGCGACCGGGGCCCGGGGACCCCCGCTCACCGCAGGCTTTCCGCCCGGCCGGTTCCCGTGGCCACGCTCACCGCAGGCTGACCTCAGCCCGGTCGGGCAGTACCGCCGACACCCGGAAGCCCCCCGCGTCCGTCGGCCCCGACACGAAGACCCCGCCCAGCGCGGTCACCCGCTCCCGCATACCCACCAGACCGTTGCCGCCGCTCGGCAGCCCGGCGTCCGCCGCGCCACCCGCCGCGTCCGGGGCGCCGTTCTCCACCTGCATCGCGACCTCCTCGTCGCGATGCGCCAGCCGCACCATCACCTTGGCGCCCGCCGCGTGCTTGTGGACGTTGGTCAGCGCCTCCTGGATCACCCGGTACGCCGTCTGCTCCACCTCGGGCGGATACACCCGTACGTCCCCCTGCACGGCGAGCTCCACCACCATGCCCGCCTGCCGCGACTGGCCCACGAGCACCTCGATGTCCGCGATGCACGGCCCGTCCTCCGCGGCGGCAGCGGCGGCGGCCGCAGCCGCCGCGCCCACCGCGGCCAGCGGCGGCACGTCCGCCTGCGCCCTCACCCGGCTCTCGCCGGAACGCAGCACCCCGAGCATCTCCCGCAGCTCCGTCAGCGCCTGCCGGCCCATGTCCCCCACCAGCGCCGCGTTCTTCACCGCCTTCTGCGGGTCCTTCAACGCCACCGCCTGCAACGCCGCCGCGTGCACCACCATCAGACTCACCCGATGGGCCACCACGTCGTGCATCTCACGCGCGATACGGGTCCGCTCCTCCTGACGCGCCCACTGCGCCCGCTGCTCCGCCCGGTCGGCCAGCAGCGACAGCTCCTGCTCCAGGCTGTCCGCCCGCTCCCGCAGACTCTCCATGAGCCGCCGACGGGCCCCTATGTAGAGGCCGAGCAGCACCGGAGGGGCCGTCAGCCCGAGAGACATGAAGACGGCCATCAACGGTACGTACGGTGCGCTGTAGTCCCCCGCCTCCACGTCCTGCCGTACGCGCACGAACGTCACGATGAACGTCGCGGACAGGGCCATCCCCGCCAGCGTCGCCGTGATCCGCCGCGGCACGTCGGACGCGGCGAGCGTGTACAGCCCGACGAGCCCCATCAGAAAGCCCATCTCGGCCGGCGTGGTCGCGATGGACACCAGGACGACGGCGATCGGCCACCGACGTCTCAGCACCAGCACGGACCCGACCGCCAGCCCGAACAGCACGCCCAACGGCACGGGCAGCGCGGCCTGATCCGCGAACCCCACACCTTGTAGCGCGCACTCGACGGCGGAGGCGACGGCAAGTCCCACGTCCAGCACGGCACTGCGCCGCCGTCTCCACCACAGCGGACCCCGGGCGGTCGAACCCGAGGCCTCCTGCTGTGCCCCCGTTGTGGTCATGTGTTCCAGCCTACGGGCGGGTGCGAGTCATTTTCACGGGAGCACGACAGCATCCAGCGAGCTCGTTTCCGAGGAGGAATGCCCCAGATCCGCTCGAACTGGTGAATCGACCAGAGTTTCGACCCGGACGTCCGCATTCCGGATGACGATCACCGTCACTCGCGAGCGGATGCGCGTCCACGCCACCCGGAGCACCGACCTTTACCGTCGCACAGAGGGCACTTGGTACGGCATAGTGTTGGGTGCCCAAACAGGCGCCTGGCCATTTCGTCCGGTTCAGTCGCCTTTGGTCCCCTGTGGTGTAATTGGCAGCACTGAGGCTTTTGGTGCCTTATGTCCGGGTTCGAGTCCTGGCGGGGGAGCTGTTCGCCTTCGGGTCCTGGCCTACCGGTCGGGACCCGCGCTCGTTTCCGGCCCGAAACCCCCCGGTATCCTTCGGATGTCCCACCACCCGAAGCCGAAGGGCATTCCCGTGAGCGCCAATCGCCCGGCAGCCGTCGTCGTCCTCGCAGCGGGTGAGGGCACCCGCATGAAGTCGAAGACTCCCAAGGTCCTGCACGAAATCGCCGGACGTTCGCTCGTCGGACACGTCGTGTCCGCGGCACGTGAGCTCGACCCCGAGCAGCTCGTGGTGGTCGTCGGGCACGCACGGGAGCAGGTAGAGGCGCACCTCGGGGAGCACTACGCGGGCACGCGCACCGCCTTCCAGGCCGAGCAGAACGGCACCGGGCACGCGGTGCGGATGGGGCTCGAGGAGCTCGGCGGCCGCCCTGAAGGGACCGTCGTCGTCGTGTGCGGCGACACCCCGCTGCTCTCCGGCGCCACCCTCTCCGCGCTGGCCGCGACGCACTCGGCCGACGGCAACGCCGTGACCGTGCTGACCGCCGAGGTGCCGGACTCCACCGGCTACGGGCGCATCGTGCGGGACGCCGCCACCGGCACCGTGACCGCGATCGTCGAGCACAAGGACGCCACCGACGAGCAGCGCGCGATCCGTGAGATCAACTCCGGTGTGTTCGCGTTCGACGGGCAGCTCCTCGCCGACGCCCTGACGAAGGTGCGGACGGACAACAGCCAGGGCGAGGAGTACCTGACCGACGTGCTCGGGATCCTGCGCGAGGCGGGCCACCGGGTCGGCGCGTCCGTGGCCGGCGACCACCGCGAGATCCTCGGCATCAACAACCGGGTGCAGCTGGCGGAGGCCCGCAAGCTGATGAACGAGCGGCTGCTGGAGCAGGCCATGATGGCCGGCGTCACGGTCGTGGACCCGGCTTCGGTGATCGTCGACGTGACGGTGACGTTCGAGCCGGACTCGGTGGTGCACCCCGGTACGCAGCTGCTGGGCACCACGCACATCGCGGAGGGCGCGGAGGTCGGTCCGAACTCGCGTCTGACGAACACGACCGTGCGTGCGGGCGCCCGGGTGGACAACACGGTGGCGGATTCGGCCACCGTGGGCGAGGGCGCCTCGGTGGGCCCGTTCGCCTACCTGCGGCCCGGTACGCGTCTCGGCGTGAAGGCCAAGGCGGGCACGTTCGTCGAGATGAAGAACTCGTCGATCGGTGAGGGCACGAAGGTGCCGCACCTGTCGTACGTGGGCGACGCGACGATCGGCGAGTACACGAACATCGGCGCCGCGAGCGTCTTCGTGAACTACGACGGGGAGGCGAAGCACCACACGACGATCGGGTCGCACTGCAAGACGGGCTCGGACAACATGTTTGTGGCTCCTGTCACGGTCGGGGACGGTGCTTACACCGCCGCGGGCTCCGTGATCACTAAGGATGTGCCGGCGGGTTCGCTGGCCGTCGCCCGCGGCCAGCAGCGGAATATCGAGGGTTGGGTGGCTCGCAAGCGCCCCGGAAGCGCGGCCGCCCAGGCTGCCGCGGCGGCAACGGAACAGGTCGCCGAGGAGAACTGACCGAAAACGGCTGCGTCGAACTCGGCGTACCGTGATACGTGCACACAAAATTCGGCTGGCTCGCGTCCAGGACCCTGGTGCCCTGACTTCCGCGACCAGAGAACACGTCTGAGGAGACAGTGCTGTGACCGGGATCAAGACGACCGGCGAGAAGAAGCTGATGCTCTTCTCCGGCCGCGCCCACCCCGAGCTGGCCGAGGAGGTTGCACACCAGTTGGGTGTGGGCCTCGTCCCGACGAAGGCTTTCGACTTCGCCAACGGCGAGATCTACGTCCGCTTCCAGGAGTCCGCCCGTGGTGCGGACTGCTTCCTGATCCAGAGCCACACGGCGCCCATCAACAAGTGGATCATGGAGCAGTTGATCATGATCGACGCTCTGAAGCGGGCCTCCGCCCGGAGCATCACCGTGATCATCCCGTCCTACGGCTACGCCCGTCAGGACAAGAAGCACCGCGGCCGTGAGCCGATCTCGGCCCGTCTGATCGCGGACATGCTGAAGTGCGCGGGTGCCCACCGCATCCTCACGGTGGACCTGCACACGGACCAGATCCAGGGCTTCTTCGACGGCCCCGTGGACCACCTGTCGGCGCTGCCGGTGCTCGCCGACTACGTGGGCGCCAAGGTCGACCGCAACAAGCTGACGATCGTCTCCCCGGACGCCGGCCGTGTGCGTGTGGCCGACCGCTGGTGCGACCGGCTGGACGCGCCGCTGGCGATCGTCCACAAGCGCCGCGACAAGGACGTCGCCAACCAGGTGACCGTCCACGAGGTCGTCGGTGAGGTCGAGGGCCGCGTCTGCGTGCTGGTCGACGACATGATCGACACGGGTGGCACGATCTGCGCCGCGGCGGACGCGCTCTTCGCGCACGGCGCGGAGGACGTGATCGTGACGGCGACGCACGGCATCCTGTCCGGGCCGGCGGCGGACCGCCTGAAGAACTCGAAGGTGAGCGAGTTCGTCCTGACGAACACGCTGCCGACCCCCGGCGAGCTGGAGCTCGACAAGATCAAGGTGCTGTCGATCGCGCCGACGATCGCCCGGGCCGTGCGCGAGGTCTTCGAGGACGGCTCCGTGACGAGCCTCTTCGAGGAGCAGGCGTGACGGACGGACGCGACGGCCGGCCGTAACGGCCAGGCGTAACGTTCCGCAAGGGCCGCCCCGCATTGCGC
>NZ_JBSGZJ010000264.1:0-9880 GCF_053610925.1 Streptomyces sp. NPDC054847
GGGCGCGCCGGGCGGACCGGTCGGAGTTGCCCGTCAGGCGCGGTACGCCGTCCAGTGGTCCTTCATCCGCTGCACCTGGCCCGAGGTGAACTGGGTCATGCAGGCGTCGTAGGTGTAGTCCATGAAGTTGTGGATCGGGTCCACACCGGTCTTGCTGGCGCAGCTGTCACGGCCCGTCGGGCAGGCGTACGCCGGGCTCTTCTCGGCGGGGGTGTCGGTGACGTAGTCGCCGTTGCCGTTACAGCCGCCCTGGAAGGTGTGGTACAGCCCCATCCAGTGGCCGACCTCGTGGGTGGCGGTGTCGCCCTCGTCGTAGTTGGCGGCGGAGCCGCCGGGCAGTGAGGCGTCGAGCACGACCACGCCGTCCATGGACGGGTTGGAGTTGTACGAGGACGGGAAGGTCGCCCAGCCGAGCAGGCCGCCGCCGAGCTTGGCGGTGTAGAAGTTCAGCGCGCCGGCGCCGCCCTGGCGCAGGGTGGACTTCATCTCCTTCTCGGCGGTGGAGCCCGAAGTCAGGTTGTACCAGGAGGCGTTGTTCGTGTAGTCGGTGCCGGCCAGGGTGAACTGGAAGCCCGCGTCGACGTTGCCGGTGCCCTGGCCGGCGTAGGCCGCGTTCAGGACCGCGAGCTGGCTGCTGATCTGCGCGGCGGTGAGCTTGCCCGTCTCGCCGTCGTGGATGACGTGGAAGTACACCGGGATCGACGTCGCGGCGGCGGCCGAGAGGTCACGGCCGGTGGTGCGGGCGGCGTCGAGACGCTTCTTGAGGTCCGCGTCCATGGCCTTCGCCTTGGCCTCGGAGATCTCGTTGGGCTCGTGCGCGTGGCCGGCGCCGGGACGGGTCTCACGGGCGGTGGCGCCGGCGTGCGCGTCCTCCGCGCAGTCCTCGGCGGTGGCCGCGGCCGAAACGGCCGCCTTCGGCGCGGCGACGCTGCCCGGGGCGAAGAGCGGGGCGATGGCCAGGGTTCCGGCCATGATCGCCGTACCGACTGCGCGGTGGCGCAGTCGGGGGGATATACGGGCAAGAGCGCGCATTACGTCTCCTCGCGGGGGGTTGTGAAGGGGGCCTTTCCTGGCCACCGCGGGGAGATTACGGGTGCATGTCAGATCTTGATGAGGACCCTTCAAGCCCAATCAATCCAAGGGTGATTACGGACATCAGGGAGAAACGTTTCGGCCGTGTCCGGGGTTTGAGATCCGCACGTAACGAATGCAGTGACGACGACGGGTGGTGTGTCCGCATTGATGGTGCGGATCACGCCACCCGTCGTGATGATGTGATCTCCCGTTAACGTGTCGCCGTGTGGCTGGAAATCGTGCCTAGCGCACGGGCTGGTTCACCCGCTCGACCTTCTGCGTTCCACTGAGCGTCCGGTAGGAGCGGGACCACGAGGACGACGCGTCCTGCTTCGTCCGGTCGGAGATCGTGTAGTAGTCCATCTGCGAGCGCTCGGCGGTCACGTCGAGCACGCCGTAGCCGTGGGCGTCCATGTCGACCCACTTCACATGGCGGTTGGCGGCGCGCACCGCGGCGGACGCGACCAACGAGACGGTCCCCGGCGCGACATGGAGGATGTCGTCCAGGTTGTCCGAGCTCACCGACGTCACGACGAACTCGGTCGCCGCGGACGCCGACAGCGGATACGTCGCCGCCCTGACCGGGACGTCGTTCGCCCACGCCATGTGGATGTCGCCGGTGAGGAAGACGGTGTTCTCGATGCCGTGCCGCGTCAGGTGGGCCAGCAGCTCCTTGCGGTCGTCCGTGTAACCGTCCCACTGGTCCACGTTGACGGCCAGCCCCTCCTTGGGCAGGCCCATCAACTCGGCTATCGGCTCAAGCAGATGCGCGGGAAGCGAGCCGAAGGCGACCGGCGAGATCATCACCGACGTGCCGACCAGCTGCCACGAGGCGTCGGAGGCGGTGAGGCCGGACTTCAGCCAGTCCAGCTGTGCCCGGCCGGTGAGCGTGCGGTCGGGGTCGTCCACATCGCCGTTGCCGATGCCCGACTGCTGGGAGCGGAACGAACGCAGGTCCAGCAGATGCAGATCCGCGAGCTTGCCGAAGCGCAGCCGCCGGTAGACGGTGCCCTCGGTGGACGTGCGCACCGGCATCCACTCGAAGTACGCCTGCTTGGCCGCCGCGACGCGGGCCGCCCACTCGCCCTCGGCGCCGGGCGTGTGGTTCTCCGCGCCGCCCGACCAGGCGTCGTTGGCCAGCTCGTGGTCGTCCCATATCGCTATCAGCGGGTGCGCGGCGTGCAGCGCCTGGAGGTCGGCGTCCGTCTTGTAGGTGGCGTGCCGCAGCCGGTAGTCGGCGAGCGTCACGATCTCGTGCAGCGGCGCGTGCTTGCGCACGCCGTACTCCTCGGCCGGATAGCCGCCGGCGGCGTACTCGTAGATGTAGTCGCCGAGATGCAGGACCGCGTCGAGGTCGCCGCGGGCCGCCAGGTGCCGGTACGCGGAGAACCAGCCGGCCTCCCAGTTGGCGCACGACACCACGCCGAAACGCACACCCGGCGTGGCCGCGTCCATGGCGGGAGCGGTACGGGTCCGGCCCACGGGGGAGACCGCGCCGCCGGCGGTGAAGCGGTACCAGTAGGAGGTTCCCGGACGCAGACCGCGCACATCCACCTTGACGGTGTGGTCGAAGGCCGCCTTCGAGACGGTGGTGCCGCGGGCGGCGACCTGCGTGAAGCCCCGGTCCTCGGCGACCTCCCAGGCCACCTCGGTGTCGGCGCCCCTGCCGGAACCGGGCAGGGCGTCGGCGCTCGGAGTCACGCGGGTCCACAGCAGCACGCCGTCGGGCAGCGGGTCGCCGGAGGCGACGCCGTGGAGGAATACGGGAGCCTGGTCCGCCGCGACGGCGGGGGAGGCGGTGGCCGCGAGAACGGGTGCGGCGACAGCGGTGGCGGCAGCGGCCTTGACGACCGTGCGGCGACTGGGAGTTGAGGAAGATCGACTGGTCACGGCCGATCAGACTACTGATCAGTACGTCGAATGGGCGGGCGAACGGAAAAAGTTCGCCCGCCCATCCGGAGCGGTAAACCGGCCTGTCGCCCTCCGGACCGCCGACGGCTCCCGGGAGGGCGGGGATCAGCCCGCCAGCGCCTTGTCGATCGCCGTGCTGAACTCCTCCACCGTCATGGGCGCGTTGTCGCTGCCCTCCGCGGTGACCTTCTTGCCGTCCATCTTCAGCGTCGGCGTGCCGGTTACGCCGCTCTTGTCGAACGTCTCCGACATCTTCATCGCCCAGGCGTCGAACGTCCCGTCCTCGACGTTCTTCTTGAACTCCGCGTTGCTCTTGAGCGCGGGCACCGAGTCGGCGACCTCGAGGAGGTAGGAGTCCTTGGCGAACTTGTCGTCGCTCTCCTCGGGGTGGAACTCGGCCGAGTACAGCGCCGACTTGTAGGCGAGGAAGGCGTCGGGGCTCACGTTCAGCGCGGCGCCGAGCGCGCTCAGCGCGTTCTTGGAGCCCTCGCCGTTGGTGGCGTCGTCGATGAAGGTGGCACCGATGTACTTGACCTTGTACTTGCCGGCCTCGACGTCCTTGTCGACCGTCTCGCCGACCGCCTGCTCGAAGGTCGCGCAGACCGGGCAGCGCGAGTCCTCGTAAAGCTCCAGGGTCTTCTTCGCGCTGTCCTTGCCGACGACGACGGTCGTCCCGTTCTCACCGGAGGTGTTCTTCGGCGCGGTGACGTTCGACTCCTTGGCCACCGACTCCCAGTGGCCGGGCTTGTTCGCCTGCATGATGCCGAAGCCGATACCGCCGGCGACGGCGAGCACCGCGATGCCCGAGCCTATGACGACGAGCTGCCGGCGGACCTTGTCCTTCTTGGCCTGCCGCTCGCGCTCCTGGCGCAGCCGCTCGCGGGCCGCCGCCTTGTTGGCCTGGGTGTTGCGCTTGCTCATGATGATTCACTCCGTGTGGGGTCGTGCGGGGACGTAAAAGGGGGATCTCCGGTTCAGGCGCAGAGCGCGACTGGAACGGGTGGTCCCCTCCGTCCCACGGAGTGCACCAGCAGACGGGTGCGGGAAGAGCGCGGCAGGTACCGGCCAGGACGTGACTCCGGTCGCGCGGGGCCGGGGGCATGCACCGCCGCCACCGCCAGCAGCAGCGGCCGGAAGGCGACGGCGCCGACCACCCGCACCAGAGCGGCGAGCGCGGCCTCACCGCGCCGCAGCCAGGCCGCGGCCAGCAGGCCGACGCATACGTGGGCGGCCAGCAGCAGCCACGGCTGCGCCGGGTCGGGGCTGCTCAGCAGTGCCGCGAGGCCCTGCTCGTCCCCGGGCAGCGCCGTGCCCGGAAGCGCCGAGCCGACCTCGCCGCCGCACAGCACGTCGAAGCCCACAGCGCGCAGCGAACCGGCGACCGGTCCGCCCGCGGGGCCGTAACAGACATGCTGGCCGGTGGTGAAGACCGTGTCCGCGGCCAGCTCCAGCGGGATCAGCAGCCCTGCTATGCGCCAGAACCCGCGCTCACGGCCCGACAGCGCGAAGGCCGCGGCGAACACGGCTGCGGCGAGGGCGGCGACGGTGGACAGCGGAAGCGGGGCTCGGGAGAGCAGCACATGGGAGGCGGCGGACAGCGTCACGACCAGTGCCGTGAAGATCGCTGCCCGCAGCCCCCTGAGCCGCGTCCCGGACATGTCCATCGCCGCCGAGTGTGCCATGTGTTCCTTAAGAGCCTCTTAAAAGAGGAGCGCGCGAAGACCTCCGGCCGGGCGCCCGCGCCTACAGGCCCGGGATCCGGCCGTTGCGGAACAGGTCGACGAAGATCTGGTGGTCGGCCCGCGCCCTCGCGCCGTAGCGGTGCGCGAAGTCCACGAGCAGGTCGCCGAAGCCCTCCTCGTCCGCGGCGATCGCCGCGTCGATGGCCCGCTCGGTGGAGAACGGCACCAGGGAGTGGCCGCTCTCGTCGTCGGCGGCGGCGTGCATGGTCGCCGTCGCACGGCCGAGGTCGGCGACGACGGCGGCGATCTCCTCCAGGTCGTCGATGTCCGACCAGTCGAGATCCACCGCGTACGGCGAGACCTCCGCCACCAGCTGGCCGGAGCCGTCCAGCTCCGTCCATCCCAGCCACGGGTCGGCGTGGTCCTGGAGGGCGCGCTGCGAGATGACCGTGCGGTGCCCCTCGTGCTGGAAGTACTCACGGACCTGCGGGTCGGTGATGTGCCGGGAGACCGCCGGGGTCTGGGCCTGCTTCATGTAGATCACGACGTCGTTCTCCAGGGCGTCGCTGTTGCCCTCCAGCAGGATGTTGTACGAGGGCAGGCCGGCCGAGCCGATACCGATGCCGCGCCGGCCCACGACGTCCTTGACGCGGTAGGAGTCGGGGCGGGTCAGGCTGGACTCCGGCAGCGTCTCCAGATAGCCGTCGAAGGCGGCCAGGACCTTGTACCGGGTGGCGGCGTCCAGCTCGATGGAGCCGCCGCCGGACGCGAACCGGCGCTCGAAGTCACGGATCTCGGTCATCGAGTCCAGCAGCGAGAACCGGGTCAGCGAGCGCGCCATCCGCAGGGCGCCCAGCAGCGGCCCGTCCGCCGTGTCCAGTGTGAAGGGCGGCACGTCGTCGTCCTTCGCGCCGGTCGCCAGGGCGTGGATGCGCTCGCGGTAGGCGGCCGCGCAGATCCGCACCAGTTCCGTGATCCGCTCGTCGCTCAGCGCCTTGGTGTAGCCGATCAGGGCCAGCGAGGCGGCCAGCCGCTTCAGGTCCCAGGTGAAGGGGCCGACGTACGCCTCGTCGAAGTCGTTGACGTTGAAGATCAGCCGGCCGTTGGCGTCCATGTACGTGCCGAAGTTCTCCGCGTGGAGATCGCCGTGGATCCACACCCGGCTCGTCCGCTCGTCCAGATAGGGACCGGCGTGCTGTTCCCGCTCCATGTCGTTGTAGAAAAGACAGGCCGTGCCCCGGTAGAACGCGAACGCCGAGGCCGCCATCTTGCGGAACTTGACCCGGAAGGCGGCCGGGTCGGCGGCCAGGAGCTCGCCGAAGGCGACGTCGAAGACGGCGAGGATCTCCTCGCCGCGCTGTTCGGCGGTGGGCTGCGGGACCGGCATCTCTGAGTGCCTCCTGGTACATGACAAATGGGACGGCGTTTCCGTCCCGTCCAACGCATGACGGTACGCAGGAGTGCCCGCCCCGCAGCCCGGCCGCGTCCCCTCATAGAGGTGCCGCGCCCCGCGGCAATCCCGTCGCGGTGTCAGTGCGGCGACGTAGACTTCCACGCTGTCCCCCAAAGCGGGGGTCTGGGGGTCGCACCCCCAGGAGATCGCAGCCCGGAGGCCCGCCGCCGTGACCAAGCCGCCCTTCACGCACCTTCACGTCCACACCCAGTACTCGCTGCTGGACGGTGCTGCGCGGCTCAAGGACATGTTCGAGGCGTGCAACGAGATGGGCATGACCCATATCGCCATGTCCGACCACGGCAACCTCCACGGGGCGTACGACTTCTTCCACTCCGCCAAGAAGGCCGGCGTCACGCCGATCATCGGCATCGAGGCGTACGTCGCCCCCGAGTCCCGGCGCAACAAGCGCAAGATCCAGTGGGGCCAGCCGCACCAGAAGCGCGACGACGTCTCCGGTTCCGGCGGTTACACCCACAAGACGATCTGGGCGGCGAACGCCACCGGCCTGCACAACCTGTTCCGGCTCTCCTCCGACGCCTACGCGGAGGGCTGGCTGCAGAAGTGGCCGCGTATGGACAAGGAGACCATCGCCCAGTGGTCGGAGGGCCTGATCGCCTCCACCGGCTGCCCCTCCGGAGAGCTGCAGACCCGGCTGCGCCTCGGCCAGTTCGACGAGGCCCTGAAGTCCGCCTCCGAGTACCAGGACATCTTCGGCAAGGACCGGTACTTCCTGGAGCTGATGGACCACGGCATCGAGATCGAGCGCCGCGTCCGCGACGGACTGCTGGAGATCGGCAAGAAGCTCGGCATCCCGCCCCTGGTCACGAACGACTCCCACTACACGTACGCGCACGAGGCCACCGCCCACGACGCGCTGCTGTGCATCCAGACCGGCAAGAACCTCTCAGACCCCGACCGCTTCCGGTTCGACGGCACCGGCTACTACCTGAAGTCGACCGACGAGATGTACGCGATCGACTCCTCCGACGCCTGGCAGGAGGGCTGCCGCAACACCCTCCTGGTCGCGCAGCAGGTCGACACGGAAGGCATGTTCGAGGCCAAGAACCTCATGCCCAAGTTCGACATCCCCGAGGGCCACACCGAGGTGACGTGGTTCAAGGAGGAGGTCATGCGCGGCATGGAGCGCCGCTTCCCCGGCGGCATCCCGGAGGACCGCCAGAAGCAGGTCGAGTACGAGATGGACGTCATCATCCAGATGGGGTTCCCGGGGTACTTCCTCGTCGTCGCCGACTTCATCATGTGGGCCAAGAACCAGGGCATCGCGGTGGGCCCCGGCCGTGGTTCCGCGGCGGGCTCGATCGTCGCGTACGCGATGGGCATCACCGACCTCGACCCGATCCCGCACGGTCTGATCTTCGAGCGGTTCCTCAACCCCGAGCGCGTCTCCATGCCCGATGTCGACATCGACTTCGACGAGCGCAGGCGCGTCGAAGTGATCAGATACGTCACGGAGAAGTACGGCGCCGACAAGGTCGCCATGATCGGCACGTACGGCAAGATCAAGGCGAAGAACGCCATCAAGGACTCCGCCCGCGTGCTGGGCTACCCGTACGCGATGGGCGACCGGCTCACCAAGGCCATGCCCGCCGACGTCCTCGGCAAGGGCATCGACCTCAACGGCATCACGGACCCCTCGCACCCGCGGTACAGCGAGGCCGGCGAGATCCGCGCGATGTACGAGAACGAGCCGGACGTGAAGAAGGTCATCGACACCGCCAAGGGCGTCGAGGGCCTGGTCCGGCAGATGGGCGTGCACGCCGCTGGCGTGATCATGTCGAGCGAGACCATCACCGAGCATGTCCCCGTGTGGGTCCGGCACACCGACGGCGTGACCATCACGCAGTGGGACTACCCGCAGTGCGAGTCGCTCGGCCTGCTGAAGATGGACTTCCTCGGTCTGCGCAACCTCACGATCATGGACGACGCCATCAAGATGGTGAAGTCCAACAAGGGCATCGACCTGGAGATGCTCGCCCTGCCGCTCGACGACCCCAAGACCTTCGAGCTGCTCCAGCGCGGTGACACCCTCGGCGTCTTCCAGTTCGACGGCGGGCCCATGCGTTCCCTGCTGCGGCTGATGAAGCCCGACAACTTCGAAGACATCTCCGCCGTGTCCGCGCTCTACCGCCCGGGCCCGATGGGCATGAACTCGCACACCAACTACGCCCTGCGCAAGAACAAGCAGCAGGAGATCACGCCGATCCACCCGGAGCTGGAGGAGCCCCTCCGGGAGGTCCTGGACGTCACGTACGGCCTGATCGTCTATCAGGAGCAGGTGCAGAAGGCCGCCCAGATCATCGCCGGGTACTCGCTCGGCGAGGCCGACATCCTCCGCCGCGTGATGGGCAAGAAGAAGCCCGACGAACTGGCGAAGAACTTCGTCCTCTTCCAGAAGGGCGCCCGCGAGAAGGGCTACAGCGACGAGGCCATCCAGGCCCTGTGGGACGTGCTGGTCCCCTTCGCCGGCTACGCGTTCAACAAGGCGCACTCCGCCGCGTACGGCCTGGTCTCCTACTGGACGGCGTACCTCAAGGCCAACCACCCCGCCGAGTACATGGCGGCGCTGCTCACCTCGGTCAAGGACGACAAGGACAAGTCGGCCGTCTATCTGAACGAGTGCCGCCGCATGGGCATCAAGGTGCTGCCGCCCAACGTCAACGAGTCGATGTCCAACTTCGCCGCGCAGGGCGACGACGTGATCCTCTTCGGCCTCACCGCCGTGCGCAACGTCGGCCAGAACGTCGTCGAGTCGATCATCAAGACCCGCAAGGCGAAGGGGAAGTACAGCTCCTTCCCGGACTTCCTCGACAAGGTCGAGGCCGTCGTCTGCAACAAGCGCACCATCGAGTCTCTGATCAAGGCCGGCGCGTTCGACGAGATGGGCCACACCCGCAAGGGCCTGGTCGCCCACCACGAGCCGATGATCGACAACGTGGTCGCGGTCAAGCGCAAGGAGGCCGAGGGGCAGTTCGACCTCTTCGGCGGCATGGGCGAGGAAGCGAGCGACGAGCCCGGCTTCGGGCTGGACGTCGAGTTCTCCGACGTCGAATGGGAGAAGTCCTACCTCCTGGCGCAGGAGCGCGAGATGCTCGGCCTCTACGTCTCCGACCACCCGCTCTTCGGCATCGAGCACGTCCTGTCCGACAAGACGGACGCCGCCATCTCCCAGCTCACCGGCGGGGAGCACGCGGACGGCGCGGTCGTCACCATCGGTGGCATCATCTCCGGCCTCCAGCGCAAGATGACCAAGCAGGGCAACGCCTGGGCGATCGCGACCGTGGAGGACCTGGCCGGCTCCATCGAGTGCATGTTCTTCCCGGCGACCTACCAGCTCGTCTCCACCCAGCTCGTCGAGGACACCGTCGTGTTCGTCAAGGGCCGCCTCGACAAGCGCGAGGACATCCCGCGCCTGGTCGCGATGGAGCTGATGGTCCCCGACCTGTCGTCGGCCGGCACCAACGCGCCTGTGGTGGTGACGATTCCGACGGTCAAGGTCACTCCGCCCATGGTCAGCCGCCTCGGTGAGATCCTCAGCCACCACAAGGGCAACACCGAGGTACGGATCAAGCTCCAGGGCCCCCGCAAGACCACGGTCCTGCGGCTCGACCGGCACCGTGTCCAGCCCGATCCCGCTCTCTTCGGCGACCTCAAGGTGCTGCTCGGCCCGTCCTGTCTGGCCGGCTGACAGGTCCCGCTCGCAGAAGGGGCGCGCCCGGCGGGACCGGAGGGGCCCGGC
>NZ_JBSGZJ010000265.1:0-9863 GCF_053610925.1 Streptomyces sp. NPDC054847
CGCCTTCGGTGAGACGCCGGTGCGGTTCCCGTTCACGATCGCGGTGGTGGAGCGCTATTCGGACGCGAAGTGACGTGCGCCGGCCCGACTGTGGTACCGGCTCCGCGGAGACGAGGGTCCGGGTTCGCGCCAAGGGGGCCGGCTGCCGGAACTCGCCGTCAGGGAGCCCCGGAGCTCGGCGCCGTGGTGGCCGAGCCTTGGCGCTCGCGCCGCCGGGGAGATCAGGCCGCCGGAGCCCGGCTCCCGGGGCCGGGCCCCTGCGGCTCATCCGGTCGTCGTGCGCCACTTCTCGTCGAGGACGATGGTCTTCATCTGCTCGATGGTCAGGACCGGCTCGGCGCGGCTGGCGTCCTGGCCCTGCCCCGGCGCGTTGAAGGCCATCATCACGACCCGGAAGCCGTCGGGGCGCAGGGTGTCGACCGTCCAGCCGACCGCGCCCGCGCCGCCCTTCTGGTCGGGGTCGTTCTTCTTCTTCACCATGACCTTGGTGCCGTCCGGCAGGGTCGTGACGTCGCCGGTGAAGACCGCCGCGAGGTCCTGCATGCCGGACTGCGCGTTGACCTGGATGAAGCCGGCGCCCTTGCCGTCGTCGGCTACGACGAAGCCGTAACCGGGGTCGCCCTGCTTGTCGAGGACCTTCAATCCCTTGGGCAGCAGCGACGTGAGGATCTTGTCCACCGGGGTACCGGCGGCGCCGGGCAGCGGTGTCTCCTTGTCGGGCTCGCCCAGTTGCGCGCCGATCGACTGCCACACGCCGTCCGTGACGAGCGTCTTCAGCTGCGGGCCCGTCAGGGGCGGGGCCGGCCGGCTGACCGGCGCATCCTTCTCGGCGGGCGCGTTCCATTCGCTGGCGTCGACCTGCACGCCCTTCGGCGTGATCAGGACGGCCCGCCACAGTCGGGTGTCCACACGCCGGTCGGGATACTCGTAGCCCTGGAACAGCATGTAGCGGGAGCCGTCGGGGAGCGTCTCGGCCTTGCATGTGTCGTGCTGCACCAGCGCCTTGGACGGGCACGTGACGTACTGGTCGGCGCTCTGTCCGGCCGGGTCGACGGTGCTCACGCCGAGGCTGATGGCCGCCGCTCCCTGTCCGTCGTCGAAGACGACGGAGGCGTACGGGCCGGTCTTCCCGCCCTTGACGTCCACGGTGATGCCCTGCCCGGCCTCGCGGGTGATCTTCCCTTCGGGCAGGAGGGCCTTGAAGGCCTCGATCATCTTCTCCTTGGTGACCCCGCCCGCCGGGGGCGAGCTCGGAGCGCCGGGCGTGGCCTGCCCCGCGACGGCGGTGGGCGTGGCCGGTGCCGCGGCCGACGCCCGGCCGTCGCCGGAGCCGAGTGCGCCGGTCGTATAGCCGGCGACGCCGACCACGGCGAGCGCCAGGACGCTGCCGGTCACGGCGGCGGCCCTGCGACGGGCCAGCCGGCGGCGGCCGCGGGTCAGGCCGGCGTCGACCAGGCCCGGCCGGTCCAAGGGCCGGAACGTGTCACCGGTACGGCGGATCGCATCACCGAGTTCGTCCTCGAAAGGCATGGGGAACCACACTCTCTGGTCGCATCGCATGAATGAAGTGGTGGAGCCCGCGGGGCGGCCCGCAGGAAGAGCCCGTCGTCGCGGTGCCGCGCCTCAGCGGGCGGCGAACTCGACGAGACTGCCGCCGAGTTGCTCGCGGAGCTTGGCGAGCGCCCGCACCGTTCTGGTGCGCACGGCGGCGGAGCTGACGTTCATCGCGTCGGCGGTCTCCTCGATGCTGCGGTCCTCCCAGTACCGCAGCACCACCACCGCCCGGTCCTTCGGTGAGAGCCGGCCGAGCGCACCGAGAAGTGCGAGGCGCAGCTCGGGGTCGTCACCGGAGAGCAGGGCGGAGTCGGGCAGTTCGCCGACAGGGCGTTCCGAAGCGGAGCGCCGGCGCCTGTGAGTGAGGAACGAGCGGACGAGAACGGTCTGTGCGTATCCCGCCGGATTCTCGATCCGGGAGACGCGCCCCCACAGCACGTACATCCGGCCGAGCGTCTCCTGCACCAGATCCTCTGCGAGGTGCGTGTCCCCGCTGGTCAGGAGGCAGGCGGAGCGGTAGAGGTGCGCGGCGCGATTCGCCGCGAACTCTCTGTACTCCTCCGTGCGGGACGCTCTCATCCCCTGCTCACTCTCCCCCCGTCGTGCGCCGGCGACCCCTTCACCTCATTGACGCGGCAGCGTCCCCGTAATGTTTCAACCTTTTCCCAGGACCCGTGCCGGGGTCAGGCCCCGACGTACTCCCGCAGATGGTGCGCGGTGAGGGTGTCGCCGTGGGCGACCAGGTCCTTGGGTGTCCCCTCGAAGACGATGCGGCCGCCGTCGTGTCCGGCGCCGGGGCCGAGGTCGATGAGCCAGTCCGCGTGTGCCATGACCGCCTGGTGGTGCTCGATGACGATCACGGTGTTGCCGGCGTCCACCAGCCGGTCGAGCAGCGCCAGCAGCTGGTCCACGTCGGCCATGTGCAGACCGGTGGTCGGCTCGTCCAGTACGTACGTCGCCGCCTTCTCCGCCATGTGGATGGCCAGCTTGATGCGCTGCCGCTCACCGCCGGAGAGGGTGTTGAGCGGCTGTCCCAGCCGGAGGTAGCCGAGCCCGACGTCCCGCAGCCGCCCGAGGATGGTGTGTGCCTGACCCGAGGTGAAGAAGTCGTGGGCCTCGGCCACCGACATCCCGAGCACCTCGCTGATGTTCTTGCCGCGCAGGGTGTACGTGAGCACCTCGGGCGTGAACCTCTTGCCCTCGCACTCCTCGCACACCGAGGCCACGCCCGCCATCATGGCGAGGTCGGTGTAGACGAGCCCCAGGCCGTTGCACTTGGGGCAGGCACCCTCCGAATTGGCGCTGAACAGGGCTGCCTTGACTCCGTTGGCCTTGGCGAAGGCGGTACGGATCGGGTTCAGCAGACCGGTGTACGTCGCCGGGTTCGAGCGGCGCGAACCGCGGATGGGCGACTGGTCGGCGACCACCACTCCGTCACGGGCGGGCAGGCTGCCGTGGATCAGCGAGCTCTTGCCGGATCCGGCGACGCCGGTGACCACGGTCAGGACCCCGAGCGGTATGTCGACGCTCACGTCCCGCAGGTTGTGCAGGTCGGCGCCCTTGATGGTCAGCTGTCCGCGCGGCTCGCGCACCTTCTCCCGCAGACCGGCCCGGTGCTCCAGGTGCCGCCCCGTCAGCGTCCCGGAGGCCCGCAGTCCGGGCACATCGCCGCTGAAACAGATCTGTCCGCCTTCCGTGCCGGCCCCGGGGCCGAGGTCGACGACATGGTCGGCGATCGCGATCACCTCGGGCTTGTGCTCGACGACGAGCACCGTGTTCCCCTTGTCGCGCAGCCGCAGCAGCAGGTCGTTCATCCGCCGGATGTCGTGCGGGTGGAGACCGACGGTCGGCTCGTCGAAGACGTAGGTCACGTCGGTGAGGCTGGAACCGAGGTGCCGCACCATCTTCACGCGCTGCGCCTCACCGCCGGACAGAGTGCCGGCGGGCCGGTCCAGGCTGAGATAGCCGAGGCCGATCTCCACCAGCGAGTCGAGCAGGTCCCGCAGTCCGGCGAGCAGGGGGGCCACACCCGGGTCGTCGATCCGGCGCACGAACTTCGCGAGATCGCTGATCTGCATCGCGGAGCACTCCGCGATGTTCACCCCGTCGATCTTCGAGGAGAGGGCGGCGGCCGTCAGCCGCGTGCCCCCGCAGTCGGGACATTCGCGGAAGACCACGGCCCGATCGACGAAGGCCCGGATGTGGGACTGCATCGCGTCGCGGTCCTTGGTCAGCATCGTCCGCTGGACCTTCAGCAGCAGGCCCTCGTACGTGAAGTTGTTGCTGCCGACCTTCACCTTGACCTGCGGCTTGTGGAGGAAGTCCGCCCACTCCTGCTCGGTGAAGTCCCGGAGCTTCTTGTCCGGGTCGTAGAAGCCGGAGTTGGCCATGATCTGCCAGTACCACGAGTCCACCGCGAAGTTCGGCACGGTGATCGCGCCCTCGTTCAGCGACTTGTCGCGGTCGACCAGCTGGTCGATGTCGATGTCCGACACCTGGCCGACGCCTTCGCAGCGCGGGCACATGCCTTCCGGAAGGTTGAAGCTGAAGGCTCCGGACGTGCCGATGTGCGGCGTGCCGAGACGGGAGAAGACGATCCGCAGCATGGTGTACGCGTCCGTCGCGGTGCCCACGGTGGAGCGGGAGTTGGCTCCCATCCGCTCCTGGTCGACCACGATGGCGGCGCTCAGGTTGTGCAGCGCGTCCACGTCGGGCCGGCCGAGGCTCGGCATGAACGACTGGATGAAGGCGGTGTACGTCTCGTTGATGAGGCGCTGGGACTCGGCGGCGATCGTCCCGAAGACGAGGGACGACTTCCCCGAGCCGGACACGCCGGTGAAGACGGTGAGGCGCCGCTTGGGGATGTCGAGCGAAATGTCGGCCAGGTTGTTCTCGCGCGCGCCGCGCACCTGGATCACATGGTGGTTGTCGGCCGGGATCGTCATTCGGCCGACGTTAGCCGACCCCACTGACAACGGGGCCCGGTACCTGCGTCCCGCCCGTTGACAGCGGTGGGACAGCGTTGTTTCGTCGTCTGGCAAGCGCTTTCCGGCCGAACCTTGGAGCGTTCAGGTGGAGTTCTCGCGTCGTTCCGTGCTGTCCGTGATCCCGGCGGCAACGCTGCTTGCCGTGGCCCAGCCCCTGCGCGCCCGAGCCGCGCCCCGCGTCCGCCCCTCCACCTCCGGACAGGCAGCCGATCACGAGACCCTGCTGCGCAACACGGTGGCAGTCTTCGCCGGCACGGCGGAGGCCAACGCCCGGGCCGAGGTCGCCCCGAAACTCGCGGCCATCGCCTCCGCGGCGCGGTCGCGGCTCGCCGCGATGGACGACGCCGGACCGGGCGAGCTCTTCGCGGGGGTTCCGCTCGGGACCAGCGATCCCAACCTGAGCAGGACGGTCCAGTACCTGTACGAGATCGCCCTCGCCACCCGCACCCCGGGCGTCTCCGGTCTGTTCGACGGCACGGCGGTCCGGCGCAGGGTCGCCGACGGTCTGGTCCGTCTCCACGACGAGTACTACGGCGACCAGTCGAAGGGCTACTACGGCAACTGGTTCAACTGGGAGATCGGCATCCCCGGCCACGCGACCAAGACCCTCGTCCTGCTCGGGGACGAACTCGCTTCGTACCGGCCGGACCTCGCCGCGACCTACGTCGCCTCCATGGACGCGTACCTGCGCAACGGCAAGAACGGCGACGTCGACCTCGACTCGCGCTTCCACACCGGAGCCAACCTCGCCGACATCACGACCAACCGGATCCTCCAGGGAGCGGTCCTCGGCGAAGACGCCCGTGTCAGCAAGGCCGTCGCCGACCAGCTCACCGTCTTCGCCAGGATCGACCCGTACGACCTGCGGCACGGCGTGACCGACGGCTTCTACGCGGACGGTTCCTTCGTCCAGCACGCGTCCGTCGCCTACACCGGCTCCTACGGCAAGGGCCTGCTCACCCGGATCGTCCAGAGCGTCAAGATCCTCGACGGGACGGCCTACGTCCCTGCCGAGAACCTCGTCGGCGTCGTGCAGGGCTGGGTCGCGGAAGGCTTCGCCCCGGTGATCTTCGAGGGCTGGATGATGGAGATCGTCAAGGGCCGCGCCGTGTCACGCACCGGCACGGGCTACGCGGACGTCGCCGCCGTCGTGGAAGCCGTCGTCGACCTCTCCGGATACAGCACCGGCGGCGACACCGAGGCGCTCGAGGGCTACGTCAAGTACGTCCGGCAGACGTCCAGGACGAACCTGGACCCGGCCTCCTTCGTCTCCCCCGTCAGCATCGCCCGCTACGCCGACATCCTGAAGTCCCCGGCCCCGGCCGAGGACCTGGTGCCCGCCGCCTCCCACATCGCGTTCAACGCCATGGACAGAACCGTCCACCGGCGCCCCGGCTACGCGTTCGCCCTGGCCCGCAGCTCGGACCGCATCAGCAAGTACGAGTACATGAGCGGCGAGAACCTGATGCCCTGGTTCCAGGGCGATGGGGCCCACTACCTCTATCTCTCCGGCCAGGACCAGCGGCAGGCGTTCGGGATCGACTACTTCACCACCGTCTCCCCGTACCGCCTGGCGGGCGTGACCGCCCCGGTGGAGGACCGCCGTACCGTGCCGGAGCTGTACGGAACGCTCTGGTACGACAACCCCGAGCGGGGTTTCACCTCGTCCTCCGAGTCCCAGAACACGTACGTCTACTTCCCGCGCGGCAGCCACCCTCACTCCGGCGGCGCCCGCCTCGGCGCGTACGGCGCCACCGCGCTGGTCCTGTCCGACGACGTCGCGTACGCGGCGAAGGAGGCGGGCGAACTGCCCGACGACTTCGTCGCCTACCAGGGCGCCCGTGGCACCAGGTCCTGGTTCATGCTCGACGACGAGATCGTCGTCCTCGGGGCCGGTGTCACGGGCCACGCGGACCGCGCGGTGACCACGACCGTCGACACCCGCATCGCCTCCGCGACCGCCCCGGTCACCCTGACCGGTGAGCTCCGCGACGGGACGCCGTGGCAGGGGACCGAAACCGCGCCGCTCGCCTGGCTGCGGTACGACGATCCCGGGCAGGGGACCGCCGTCGGATACGTCTTCCTGTCCGGACCCCGGCCGGCCGTCGCGCTCGACACGGTCACCCGCAGCCTGCGCGGCGTCCGTCTGTCCAACCCGGACACCGCCGTGACCAGGCAGGTGTTCACGGTCTCCTACGACCGGCCCGCCGGTGCCGCGCCCGCCGCCATGGCGCACGCGATCGTTCCGAACGCCTCCGAGCGCCAGTTGGCCTCCTACTCGGGCGGGCCGCTCTCCGTCCTCGCCAACACCGTCCGCGCCCAGGCGGTCAAGCACACCGGGCTGGGCATCCTGGCCGTCAACACCTTCGCCCCGGGCACCCACCACGTCGAGCGCCTCTCCGTCGACGGCCCCGCGTCGGTGATCCTGCGCCGGTCCGCCGACGGCACGTGCTCGATCGCCGTGTCCGACCCGACCACGGAACGCCGCACGGTCAGGGTCACCCTCCACGGCCGCGCCCTGCGCCCCGTCTCGGCAGACGACGGGATCCGCACCACTCACGTCCCGGGCGGCACCCGCCTCGACGTCACGACGCACCACGCCTACGGCCGCAGCTTCACGGCGACGCTGCGGTAGGGAATCCCGTACGGACAGCCCGGCCGCCGGCGGGTCCGCTCGTACGGGCCGGCCGGGGCCTCCTGGCGCGTCCCGTACGCCGGCCCCGGCGGCCGGGGGTGCTCACGTCACCGGGATCAGGGCCGGCGCGCGTACTCCTCGGAGAGGAACTTGATCGTCTGGTCGACGAACACCCGCATCTCGCGCGAGAGGGTCTTCCCGCGCCGCCAGGCGATCTGGGTGTGGACCTCGAAAGGGACGGTCCAGGGCAGGGGTACGAGGGTGCCGCTCTCGAGGCTGTCGGCCACGGTGACGCTCGGCAGCAGACTGATGCCGAGTCCGGCGGCGACACCGCGCTTGATGGACTCTATGGTGCCGAACTCCAGGAAAGGCAGGGATTCGCCGGTGCCGTCGTTGAGTTCCGCCTCGAACAGCTCCCGGTAGGCACAGCCCGCCTCCGCGGAGATGACCTGGGTGGCGCGCAGGTCGTCCGTCGTCACCTTCTCGGCGCGGGTGAGGGGGTGGCCCGGGGCCGCGACGACCGTGAGCGGCTCGGAGCCGAGCACTTCCGTCTGCACTCCGGGGTGCTGGGTCTCCGCCTCCATCAGGAAGCCCATGTCGAACATGCCCTGGCGCAGGGCGTGGCAGGTCTCGGCGCACAGACTAGGGCGCAGCACGATCTGCAGTGCCGGGTGACGGTGGTGGAAGAACTCCAGCAGCGGCGGCATCCGGTAGGAGGTGATGCTCTCCATGGAACCGACGGTGAGCACCCCTGCCGGCTCCTCGGAACCCAGCGCCGCACCGCGTGCCTCTCCCGCCAGGGCGAGCATCTGCTCGGCGTAGGGGAGAAGTCGCCGCCCCGCCTCCGTGAGTTCGACCCGGCCGCCGAGACGGTCGAAGAGATTCACCTCGAGCGATTCCTCAAGGGCTTTGATGTGCGCGGTGACACTGGATTGCGCGTACTTCAGTTCCGCCGCCGCGCGGGTGAAACTGAGCAGCGTCGCCACCTTGTGAAATGTCGCCAACTGCCGAATGTCCATGTCCCCTCCGTGGTCCGGTTGTCGCCGAACTCGTGGCGCATGAACCAGGAAATCAGCCGGGGAATGGGTGCACCAGAACAGCGGCCTGTCCGATCGGGGACAATGACCGTCAGGAATCTGCCACTTCGGCCCTGTCCGGATTCGCGGGCACTGCGCTCGCCTCAGGGATCAAGCCCTGCTGAGCGAGGAGAAGTCCGGCCTGGAAGCGGCTGGTGGCGCCGACTTCCTCCATGATGGCGGAGATGTGGCGACGGCAGGTGCGGGTCGCCATACCGAGCCGGCGGGCGATGCCCTCGTCCTTGAGGCCTTTCGCCATGAGCCGGGTGATCGACACCCGCAGATCTTCGGTGATCTGCTGGTATTCGGCGGTCCGGCCCATTTCGAACGGCTGGCTCGCCTGCCAGATGGACTCGAAGGAACGGCAGAGATAGGCCACGACCGTGGGGTCGGTGACGAGCGCCGCGCCCGGCGGCTCCTTGCCGGTGCGTTCCTTGGGAATGAAAGCGAACTTGCGGTCGTAGATGATCAGCCGCTCCGACAGCTCCTCCGCGGTCCGGACCTCCGCGCCCTGTGCGCAGATCTGGCGTACATAGGTACGCGTGGCGAGGCTCGCGCGGGCGGTGTTCTGATAGAGCGTGCGGATGCGGATACCGCGTTTTCTCATCTCGAGCGTCTGCAGCAGGTCCTGCTCCAGCAATTCGGCGCTGCGGCCGCCGCCGGGCTGGAGGCTGATGCGCTCCTCCGTGCAGCGCCGGCGGGCGAGGTCGATCTCGCGCCGGACGTCCTCGAAGTCGTCGAGCACCCGGATCGGCACGTCGTCCGACGTGGACCGGGCCCGGGAGCGGTAGACCTCCGACAGGACCCGCAACTCCTGGTGTATACCGGCGATCTCGCGGCGGCGCTGGGCGATGGACAGCTCGAGCGGGGTGACCAGTTCGGCCTCGGCGATGTCCGGATCGAGCGCGGCCACGACACGGCCGTTCGCCGATACGGCGAGCAGCCGAAGCTCCTGCAGCACCTCGCGGGCCTCACTGATCATCCGGACATCGACGCCCAGGCGACCTGCGATCTCCTCGTCCTTGAACGTTCCGTTACGCAATGCGTATTCATAGACCTCGACCGCGACGCCGCCCAGCAGTTGATGCTCCCCCATAGGTCACCAACCCCAGCCAATTGCCCGATTTGTCGCTATCCACTTGCTGCCGCTCCATCATAGGACACTCCATGCCACTCGAACTCGATCTTCACTAGTGCCACCTTGTTCTTGCGGCCGGAGAGGGCGCGCATCGGATGAACAACGAGAGGGAAATACACGATGGCGAAGGCACACCGTTTCCTGGCTCATGGAATCTCGGTGACCGTGC
Organism: Streptomyces sp. NPDC054847; assembly: GCF_053610925.1. Taxonomy (NCBI): domain Bacteria; kingdom Bacillati; phylum Actinomycetota; class Actinomycetes; order Kitasatosporales; family Streptomycetaceae; genus Streptomyces; species Streptomyces sp. NPDC054847. The sequence continues at coordinate 9,560 of NZ_JBSGZJ010000265.1, forward strand.
TGGCGCTCGCGGTGATCCATTCCATGGCAGGGGTGACCACGTCCGTTCCCGAAGGCAACTCGTTATCCGGGGTCATTCTCGCGGACGACAAGTGGGACTCCCCGATGCCGGGCGAGGGATCCACCGCGGCCGAGCGTGATCAGTACTGACCCGGTGGTACAGGCCAAAGGAGTATTGATGTCGGGGAATATGCCAATGGCCGGACGGCTCCGGGCGGTCGGATCCAAATGCGGCACTCTCCACTGGCCGCGGCGCTGCCGTTAAGCCTCGAGGCTCCGTGACGGCCCGTCGTTCACTTCGACGG
>NZ_JBSGZJ010000266.1:0-9851 GCF_053610925.1 Streptomyces sp. NPDC054847
ACCCTGGACGGCTGACGCCCAGGTTGCGGACCCGCCGCCGTGGGGCGTCAGCCGTCCATTGGCGACCGGCCTGTCAGTCCGGCGTCCCGACCCGCCGCGTCACGAAGCCGCCCTCCCCGTCGAACCGCACCTCCACCACGGCGTCGAAGCCGTCCGCGGTCGTCGGCTCGCGCAGGCGGCCGCGCGTGGCGTGGATGCCGACGTCGGGTACCCGCGCCCGGCCCTCACGCGCCGCGTTGCGTCGCAGGGACCCGGTGACGTCCGGGGGGAACCAGTAGGCCGTGACCCGGACACCGTGCGCACGGGCCGCACGGATGAGCGGGGTCCACTCCTCGGGCGAGGGGTTGGTGTTGTCGACGGCCACCGGGCTCCCGGACACGAGGAGGTCCTCGATGAGCCGCATCTGCCGTTGCTGCTTGCGCCGGGCCGAGCGCGGCAAGAGGTCCTTGCTCACCAGCGCGAAGCGTTCGGCGAGGCGCTCCCGGTAGAAGGTCGACTTCCCCGACGCCTGCAGGCCGACGAGGACCGCCATCTCCGGTCGTGCGCTGTTGGTGTCCACTTCGTCGAGCCTCTCACCGACGCCGGACGGACGTCCGGATGCCCGGCGAACCGTGCTCGTGGCGGGCCGCGCCGTTACGCATTGTTGCGGCCGCGCACCGCCCGGTGGGGACGGTGCGCGGCCGCGGTGCGGGACTGCCGCCGGGGAACGGTGGCCTCAGGACTCCTTGCTGACCTCCTTGCTCACGGCGGCCGGCGAGTCGTACCTCTTGCTCGGCAGGGAGTCGAGGGCGGACATGATGTCCTTGCCCGCTCCGTGCTTGCTCGCCTGGTCGACGATCTCTTCCTTCGACGCGGGGTAGTTCACGCCGCCGAGGGCCTTCTGCATTTCGATGGGGTTCACGTCCATGCGCCGATGGATACCCCTGGCTGTCGAAGGCGGACACCGGATCCCACCCGAGTCACCCCAATGGAGCGCGGTCCGCCGCTCCGGCGACTCGGAGGGGGCGACCGTGGGCGGATCGACGGCCGTGCCTCGCCTCTGCCGCCAGGGATCGGTGTGGGACCGTGGAAGGACCAGGCACGGGGCCGGGCTTCGGTTCCCGACGGCTCATGGAAGTGGGTGCGTGGTGACGTGAGCGACCGGGACGCGGACGTGCGGCGCATGCTGGTGGGGTTGCTCGCCGACAGCCATGTGATGTCCTTCGACGACCTGCCCGAGCTGGTTTCCCGGCACGCGGCCACCGCCGGTCTCACCGATGTCCTGATCTACCTGGGCGATCTCCAGCGCGACGTGCTGCGGCTGTTCCCGGCGGAGAGCCGGTCGCCCGAGGGGAAGCACCCGGCGGAGGTGCCCATCGAGGGCTCGGTGGCCGGGCGGGCCTACCAGTACGGCAGTATCACGGCCGGCGCGACCGGCACGGACGCCGCACATGGCTGGTGGATCCCGTTGCTCGACGGCACCGAGCGCCTCGGGGTGCTGCACATCGCCGCGCCGGCCGACGACGAGAGCGCCCAGGAAACCATGCTGGCGCTGGCCTCGCTGGTGGCGATGATGGTGGTCAGCTGCCGGGTCACGAGCGACTCCTACGCCCGTCTCAGCCGCAGCAGAGCGATGAACGTGGCCGCGGAGATGCAGTGGCAGCTGATGCCGCCGCGCACCTACGCGGACGGCCGGGTCACGATCGGAGCCGTGATGGAGCCCGCCTACCAGGTCAGCGGTGACGCCTACGACTACGCAGCCGCGGGGAACGTCGTCCACCTGTCCGTCTTCGACGCCATGGGGCACGACACAGCGGCCGGTCTGACCGCGAACCTCGCCGTGGGCGCCTGCCGTAACCGCCGCCGCCAGGGAGCCGGCCTCGCCGAACTGGGGGATTCCATCGAGAAGGTGATCCTCGAACAGTTCGGGCACAACCGCTACGTCACGGGGATCCTCGCCGATCTCGACACCACCACCGGCGTCCTCACCTGGACGAGCAGGGGACATCATCCCCCGGTCGTCATCCGGGGCGGACGCTGGAGCAGCCTGCTGGACTGCCCTCCCTCCCACCCCATGGGCAGCGACCTGGGCCTGCCGACCACGGTGTGCAGGGAGCATCTGCAGCCGGGCGACCGCATCGTGCTCTACACCGACGGCATCACGGAAGCACGCACGGCGACCGGTGTGGAGTTCGGACTCGCCGCCTTCGTCGACTCCCTGATCCGCCACCACGCCGACGGCCTGCCGGTTCCGGAAACCCTGCGCCGGCTGATGCGCGCGCTCCGGCAGCACCCCCGCGACCGGCTCCAGGACGACGCCACGATCCTGCTGTGCGAATGGCTCGGCCCGGAGAGACTCTCCACCGCGAGTACCGCCCCGGTGGCCGGAGTGCCCCTGCCGGACCAATGAGCACCGACGGGGCGGCTCACCGGGCGGTGGACGGGCGGCTCGATCGGGGCGGTACGACGTGAGGGGGCCGGCGGGACGGCCGCGACACCGTGCGTCCCGTCAAGAGCTCTCTTCGTCGTCCTTCTGTACCCCCTCCAGGGATTCCCCGCTGCCCGTACCACGGGAGTTGTAACCCTCCGTAGCGCTCGCTGTCCCAGGAACCGTGCGCTCCTGCGGCTGCTGCTCGCGTCCCGAGTGGGCTCCCGGGCCGCGGTCGGCCTCCCTGCGTTCCCTGTCCTGGTGGCGTTCCCGGTCGTTCTGCAGAGACTTCTCGGTTCCGGCCATGGACGCTGCACTCCCTTCCCGTTCCGGACGGAGAGCCGTTCCTGCTTCTGACACGTGTGTTCGGTGTACCCCATTGACGAAGACGCATGTCCGGGCCGGTGGCAGGGAGGGTGGGAGGCCGGGGCGAGCATCAGTCGGACGCGGGGCCCTTGATGCCCGACACCCGTCTGATGCCCGGGCGCCGGACCCGCTGGCAGGGTTTCCCGGGTCACCGGACGGACCGGTGCTCCCCAGAGAGGTCCCGCGACCCATGAAGCGAATGTCACCCGCACTCGGCACGGCGGCGGCCGGGATGGTCGCCGCTGTCGTCACCGCGACGTCGTCGCTGACCGGGGCCGTGCACCCGCAGCCGGGCGGGGCCCCCGCCCGTCCCGCCGCGAGCGAGCACCACCCGGCCGGGCAGTGGCTGCACACCTGGGTGTCGATGCCGCAGCTGACGGAGCCGGGCAACATGCCACCCGCGCCGTTCACCCGGCCCGGCCTGGTGCTGGCCGACAGCACCGTGCGCCAGACCGTGCACGTGTCGACCGGCGGGCAGCGGCTTCGGCTGCGGTTCTCCAACGCCTTCGGCGGCACGGCACTGCCCATCACCGCCGCCGCCGTGGCCATTCCCGTCGACGGACGGGCAGGCGTCAGCGGCATCCGACCGGGATCGTCGCGACCGGTGACCTTCGAAGGGCGCTCCTCCGTCACCGTCCCGCTGGGGGCGCAGGCGGTCTCCGACCCGCTCGACTTCGATCTGAAGCCCGGTTCCAACCTCACCGTGACGCTCTATCTGGCCGACGGGCAGGCGTCGGAGTCCATCACCTCGCACCCCGGCTCCCGGACCACCACGTATCTGAAGGCCGGCGATCACGCACAGGAAGCGGAGCTGCCCGGGGCGACCGGTACGGACCACTGGTACTTCCTCAGCGGTGTCGAGGTGTGGTCGCCCCGCGCCGCCGGAGCCGCCGTGGTGCTCGGCGACTCGCTGACCGACGGCCGCGGGTCCACCACCAACCTGAACAACCGCTGGCCGGACCTGCTGCTGCGGCGACTTCAGTCCCGGCGCGGCACGGCGGACACCGCGATCCTCAATCAGGCGGCGGGCGGCAACCGGGTGCTCAACGACGGTCTCGGGCCCAACGCCCTGGCACGGCTGGATCGTGACGTCCTGGCGTCCAGCGGTGTGGAGTGGCTGGTGGTCTTCGAGGGGGTGAACGACATCGGCACGGCCGCAGCCACCCCTGCCGCGCAGAAGGAGGTCGTGGACGATCTGACGGCGGCCTACGGCCAGATCGTCACCCGGGCGCACGCCCAGGGCATACGGGTGTACGGGGCGACGCTGACACCCTTCGGGGGCAATGCCGGCTACGACGACCCCGACGGCCGCCGCGAAGCTTCCCGGCAGGCGGTGAACGACTGGATCCGTACCAGCGGACGGTTCGACGGAGTGATCGACTTCGACAAGGTGGCGCGCGATCCGGACAGGCCCCGGCAGTTGTTCCCGGCCTTCGACGTCGGTGACCACCTGCATCTGAACCCGACGGGGTATCAGGCGCTGGCCGACGCCGTGCCCGCGTCCCTGTTCCGGTAGCCGCGTTGCCGCGGCACCGAGGAAGTTACCTTCAGGTATGCCGTGACTTCATGCATGCGCAGCAGTAGAACGTGTTCCCATTCACTCAAGAGTGAGGAACATCACATGAACGCTACGCCCTTATCGGGCCCTGGTGATAGAGGACCGTCGCGCCGCCGGCTCATAGCAGGAACCGGTTCTATTCTGGGGGCCGCGATCCTCACGGGTCACGGCCCCGCGGCCGCCCGCGCGACCTCCGCCCTCGCCGCCCCGGCCGCCGCCCCGATCCCGGACGGGGCACACGTCTCCGCTCTGGTCATCGGCACCGGATACGGCGGCTCGGTCGCCGCCCTGCGGCTGGCGCGGGCGGGCGTCGACGTCCACATGATCGAGATGGGGATGTCCTGGGACACCCCGGGACCGGACGGCAGGATCTTCGCCAACACCACGAGGCCCGACCACCGTTCCTTCTGGCTGCGCACCAGGACCAAGCAGCCGCTCAGCGGCTTCCTCGGCTTCCCGCTCGACAAGGACGTCCCCCGGTACACGGGCGTCCTCGACGCGGAGGAGTTCGGCGGCATCACGGTCTACCAGGGCCGCGGTGTCGGCGGCGGCTCACTGGTGAACGGCGGCATGGCCGTGACGCCCCGGCGCGAGAACTTCCCGGCCGTCCTGCCGTCGGTGAACGCCGACGAGATGTACGACGTCTACTACCCGCGCGCCAACGCCGCGCTGGGCGTCGGCGTCGTCGACCAGGGCTGGTGGGAGTCCGCCGCCTGCTACCAGTACGCCCGGGTCGGGCGGAAGCACGCCGAGCGTTCCGGCTTCCCGTTCGTCCTGGTACCGGGCGTGTACGACTGGGACTACCTGGAGCAGGAGGCGGCGGGCACCGTTCCCGCGTCCGCGCTCGCGGGCGAGGTCCTCTTCGGCAACAACCACGGCAAGAAATCGCTGCCGAAGACCTACCTCGCCCGTGCCGCCGCGACGGGCAGGGTCTTCGTCTCGCCGCTGCACAAGGTCACCTCGGTCGCACCGGCCGGCGGTGGCGGCTACACGGTCGTCATGGAACAGCTGAACACCGGCGGCGACGTCACCGCGGTCAAGGCCGTCACAGCGGACAAGGTGTTCTTCGCGGCAGGCAGCGTCGGCACCGGCAAACTCCTCACCCGGCTGAAGGCCACCGGCGTACTGCCCGGCCTCAACGGCGAGATCGGAAAGGGCTGGGGCGACAACGGCAACGTCATGTGCGGCCGCGCCAACCACATGTGGGACGCGACCGGCAGACTCCAGGCCTCCATGCCCACCGCGGGCATCGACAACTGGCGGGCCGGCGGGGCGTTCGCCGAGGTCGCGCCCCTGCCCACCGGCATCGAGACGTACGCGTCCTTCTACCTGTCCATCACCAGGAACCCGCACCGCGCCGCTTTCTCCTGGGACGCGGCCGCCGGCAGGGTCGTCCTCGACTGGCAGACCGCATGGAAACAGCCCTCCATCGACGCCGCCAGGACGATCTTCGACAGGATCAACGCCAAGGAGGGGACGATCTACCGCACCGACCTATTCGGCGCGTACAAGATCTGGGGCGACCACCTCACCTACCACCCGCTGGGAGGCGCCGTACTGAACCGGGCGACGGACAACTACGGCCGCCTCCACGGCCATCCGGGGCTCTATGTCATCGACGGCTCGCTGATCCCCGGCAACACCAGCGTCAATCCGTTCGTCACCATCACGGCGCTCGCCGAACGCAACATCGAGAAGATCATCGCCACGGACCTGTGACGGCGACGGCCGGTGCGACCGGCCCGCCTCGGCCGGCTCAGTGACCGGGCAGGACGCACATGGTGTCCAGCCCCAGCACATGGTTGAGCCGGCCGAACGCCAGCCACGCGCCGATGCTCATGCTCAGCTCCACGATCTCGGTCTGGCTGTAGTGCGCCGTCATCCGGCTCCAGAACCCGTCGTCGAGGCCGTGGTGGTCGGTGGCGTACCGCTCCGCGTACTCGGCGGCCAGCCTCGTGCGGTCGTCGAAGGCGTCGGTGGTGCGCCAGTCGGTCACCGCGTCGGCGAAACCGTCCTCGACCGTGCGGCCGTCGCGTTCCGTCCGCCAGTCCAGGCAGAAGGAGCAGCCGTTGATCTGCGCGATCCGCAGCCGTGCGGCCTCGAACTCCCGCAGCCCGAGAGTGGTGTGGGCGTACACCGCCAGGGAGAAGCCGGAGGCGGCAGTGCCGATGCCGGGGACCATCTCTCCCCATACGTACTCGATCGCGTTCCTGCCCTCGGGGATGTCGATGTTCATCATCGTCTCCTTCCCAGTCTGCCGACCGCCGGGCGCAGCGGGACGTCCAGCGCGTCGTAGAGGCCCGGTGGCGCGTCCACGAGCCAGTCGACTGCGCTCACCAGCCGGCCCACCGCGGTGGCGTTGCCGCCCGCGGACCGGTTCTCGTCCTCGTCGGTCGCCTCGACCGTGACCTCGATACGCGGACGGCCCTCGATGATCACCCGGTGTGCGCCCGTGCCGTCGGGCGGCGCCGGCCAGCCGGGCGCGCAGGACGGGTGGATGCGGGTGATGTGCTCGACGACGATGCGGGGTTCGCCACCGACGATTCCCTGCACCTCGAAACGCACCGCGCCCTGGGTGCCCGCCCCGAACTCGCCCATCGTCCTGGTGCTCACGGCGGCGTCCAGCGGACAGCGTTCCAAGGTCTCGCGGATCTCGTCGAGTTCGACGCCGAGGGCCCTGGCCATCAGCCGTATCTGCCCGCCCCACACCATGGTGGGGACCGTCGGCGCGAGCATCGGCGGCGCGTAGTCCATCGGCATCCCCATGCCGATCAGATACCGGACCGAGTCGGGCTGGTCGTAGGTGGAGTAGTCGAAGATCTCCTGGCAGCGGATCGCGTCCACGGTGGTGCCGAGCCCGCTGATCAGCAGTGGCAGTACGTCGTTGCCCCAGCCGGGATCGACGCCGGAGACGAACAGTGAGCCGCCGCCCGCCTCGACGGCGGCCAGCACCGGGTCCCGTAACTCCGCGGGGGCGTTCAGCGGGTCGTAGAGGGCGTACATCGCCGGGGTGACGACGACGGCCCCGGCCCTGATCGCCCGGACGACGTCGGCGAGCGCCTCGTCGGGGCGGACGTCCCCCGTCGCCGCGTACACCACCGCCCGCGGACCGGCGGCCAGCACGGCTTCGACGTCGTCGGTCGCCGCGATCCCCAGCCGGTGTCCGAGTCCGCCCAGTTCACCCGCGTCACGGCCCACCTTGGCAGGGTTGTGGACGATGACGGCGGTGAGTGCCAGCGCCGGGTGGGCCGCGACGGCTCGGATCGCCGCACGGCCTGTGTTGCCCGTTCCCCAGACCACCGTGGAAATCATGGGCCGGAGGGTAACTCCGGGGCCTGAAGGTTCCTAGAGCCATGACGGCGGGCATTCGACCGGTCGCCCGGTCGTCTTCCGGCCGGCCATGTCCGACCGTGCGGCGTACGGCCCGGGAGGAAGCGACCGTCAGCCCAGAGCGAGGAGGACGACCGCGGCCGTCGCGCTCACGAGGCCGGTCACCTGCCATCGGGTGACTCTCTCGCCCAGCAGCGCAAGCCCGAGGACCGTGGGGACGGCCGGGTAGAGGGAGGCCAGGACGACGGCGACGGCCAGCATCTGCTGCTGCGCCGCCCAGAGGTAGAGGATCAGGCCGAGGGCCGCTCCCGCCCCGATCGTGAGCGCCTGCGCCTGGAGCCGCGCCGGTCGGCGGAAATCGGCAGCGTGCCGCCACGCGCTCGGTACGAGGAGGGCGACGGCGGCGAGCCGGCCGGCGGCGACGGGCCACAGACCGCTGACGGCGTCGGCCTGGGCGAGCCCGATGTACTGCACGGCCACCCCCAGGCTGGCGATCAGACCGTCCACCGCCCCGTGCCCGGTCCGCGTCGGCTCTCGGCCGTCCCGCGCGCCCCTGCCGCCACCGGCGACCAGCCACAGCGCCGGTACGGTGACGCAGATGCCCGCCCAAGCGGTGGCGGTCGGCCGGTCTCCCAGGAACAACACCCCGCACAGAACGGAAAGAGCCACACCCGTCACGGCACTCACCGGTACGACGACGCTCATCGACCCACGGCTCAGGCCCCGGTTGAGGAACAGCATGGCCGTTCCGCTGCCGGCACCGGACAGCGCGCCCCACAGCATGTCGCCCGACCGGACCGAGTCCGCGGGCATGACGAGCGCGGCGACGAGCGCCAGGAGCAGCCCGCCGACCTGACCGAGAAACGTGACCACGGCGAAATGGACCCGGCGCGACAGCAGACCGCCGGCGAAGTCGACGACGCCGTAACAGACTGCCGAAGCCAGCGCGAGAAGTGCACCCATTCGCTCACAGTGCCCCGCGGGGACGCCGTGATGTTGTTCCCGTGCCTCGGATGTACCACCGGCCGGTCGACGTCTCGCCCGCGGCAGGCCGTCCGGCGGCCCAGGGGCCGATCGGCAGGCGCCGCCCACACGGTCGCGACCGGGCCTGAGCCTGGTGGTGGTGACACCAGGCTCGGCACACACTCCCTGCCTCCTCGCCGGCCCGCCAGGATGACCGGCATGAACCGACCCACCACTCTGATCACCGGCGCGACCCAGGGGCTGGGGCGCGGGATCGCGCTCGACCTCGCGCGCCGCGGCGGCACCGTGCTGCTCCACGGCCGTGACCGGGTACGCCTCGACGCGGTGGCGGCCGAGGTGCGGACGACCGCACCCGGGACCACCGTGCGCACCTACCTCGCCGAACTGGCGGACCTCCGCCAGGTGCGGGCGATGGCCGAGCGGATCCTGGCCGAGGAACCTCGGCTCGACGCACTGGTGAACAACGCCGTCGCCGGCGGCGGCTCCGATCCGCTGCGGCGCGAACTGAGCGCCCAGGGCCACGAGTTGCGCTTCGCAGTCAACCATCTGGCGCCGTACGCCCTCGTCCGTGGCCTGCTGCCGCTGCTGACGTCCTCCGCGCCCGCCCGCGTGATCAACGTCGCCTCGATCGGACAGGAGCGCATCGACTTCGACGACATCATGCTGGAGCGGGGCTACGAGGGGCTGCGCGCCTACTGCCGCAGCAAGCTCGCGCTGATCATGGCCACCTTCGAGCTGGCCGGGGAACTCGCCGGCACGGGCGTCACCGTCAACGCCCTCCATCCGGCGCACCTGATGGACACCCAAGGGGTGCGGGATTACGGCCTCACGCCCGCCGTCGGCGTCGAGGAAGGCGTCAGGCCGACCGTACGGCTGGTCACCGACCCGGAGGTGGCCGGCGTGACGGGCCGCTACTTCGACCGCTTCACCGACTCCCGCGCCCACGAACAGGCTTACGACGCCGACGCCCGCAAGCGCCTCATGGAGCTGACGCACCGCCTCGTCGGGGAGACGCACAGCGTGCGTTGAGAGCCCACCGGCGCCGAGGGCGGGCGACCCCGGACCCGATGGGTGTCGTGTTCACGTAATTCTGGGGAACCGGCCACCACGGCGGCGGCAGCGTGACACCGGCCCACTGAAGACTTCCTGGCGGTTCGTACCGAACAGCCAAGGAGGACCTTGTGGGCGTACGTCCCGTATCCCGGC
>NZ_JBSGZJ010000267.1:0-9837 GCF_053610925.1 Streptomyces sp. NPDC054847
CCGGTGACGTCCCCGGAAACATTCCCTGAGCACGACGACGGCCCCGGCTCGAAGAGCCGGGGCCGTCTGAGTTGTGGCTGGGGCCGGGGTCGAACCGGCGACCTATCGCTTTTCAGGCGATCGCTCGTACCAACTGAGCTACCCAGCCACGAAGCTCTTTCGAGCTCCAGCGGTCCTGACGGGATTTGAACCCGCGGCCTCCACCTTGACAGGGTGGCGAGCACTCCAAACTGCTCCACAGGACCAAGCTATGTGCGAGACCAAGTCTCGCACACGGTAAAGCGTGCCCCCAACGGGATTCGAACCCGTGCTACCGCCTTGAAAGGGCGGCGTCCTGGGCCACTAGACGATGAGGGCTAAGGGCCCGCCTGGGCGCTTCTCAGCGCGTCGGGGACGTGAGAAGCATATGGGATGCGGGGAGCTATCGCCAAAACGGTTTACGGGGAGGGGTTCGGCGTGGCGGGGGAGGGTGTGCCGGAAGGGGTCCCGGACGGCGATCCCGAAGGCGAGGGCTCCGCCGTCGGGTCCTCGGCGAGGTGGCGGGTGACCTCGGCCGTCGTCAGTCCGAGACCGCCCAGGGTGATCTCGTCCCACGCCTGCATCCGGCGGGTCGTCCGGTCCAGATAGAGGACCGAGGCGCGCACCTTCTCCGGCTTCTCGTTCTGGACCGCGCGCAGACCGCCGCCGCCCGTGGAGCCCTCGATCTTCAGCCGGGTGCCGTGCTTGAGGAGCTCGGTCTGCCGCTTGTGGATGTGGCCGGCCAGCACCAGCGGGACCGTCCCGTCGGTCTCGCGGGCGGCGACCGGGTTGTGGGCGACTGCGATGTCGACCGGCGTGCCCGCGGCCTCCTGATCCCGCAGCGCGGAGGCGAGGCGGATGCCTGTCATCCGTTCGGCGGGGTCGCCCTGCGCGACCACCGACCGGTCGGGGGTGAACTGCGGGTCGCCGCTGCCGGCGATGCGCAGCCCGGCCACGGTCACGGCCCTGCCGTCGTCGAGCACGTGCACGTTCTTGAGGCGGGAGAGGTACTCCTGGGTGGTAAGCGAGTCATGGTTGCCGCGCACCCATACGTACGGCGCGCCCAGGTCGGAGATCGGGTCGAGGAAGCCGTTCTCGGCGGCGGAGCCGTGGTCCATCGTGTCGCCGGAGTCGATGATCACGTCGATGTCGTACTGCTCGACGAGCGACGCGATGATGTGCCAGGCCGCCGGGTTGAGGTGGATGTCCGAGACGTGCAGCACCCGCATCGTGCCCGGGTCTGGCTGGTAGGCCGGGAGTGTGGAGGTCGCCTCGTACAGCTTGGTGACGTTGGTGACGAGACGGGCCAACTCCTCCTGGTAGATGCCGAATTCGGTGACGATCGAGCGGGCGTTGCCGACGACGGACGGCGCGGACGTCAGCAGGCCGGAGAACTTGGGCTCGAGAACGGACTTCGGGTTCCAGGTGGCATACGCGCTGACGCCGGACGCCGCCAGCAGGGCCAGCGCCAGGCCACCCGCCGCCAGCGCCCGGCGCGGGCGGCGGTAGACGGCGAGGCCGAGCGCGGTGGCTCCGGAGACGACGGCGACGCAGGACCGGAACGCCAGCTCCGTCGTGCCGTCCTGGACGTCGCGGGTGATCTCGTCCTGGAGGCCGGAGATCAGTTCCGGATGTTCCACCAGGGCCTGGGAGCGGACCGGGTCCAGCCGGTCCACGTCGACGTCGAGACGCACCGGTGCGGTGTGCGAGTCGAGCTCCAGCGCGCCCAGCGGAGAAACGTTGATCTTCGTTCCGCCGTTCAGGGAAGGCCGCAGCGTCATGGTCGTGTCCATGGGGCCGACCGGCGTACGGACGTTCCCGACGATCAGCAGCCCCAGCCAGGCGCCGATCAGGACGACGCCGGTGACTCCCAGCGCCCTGACCCATGGGCGGGGGGCCGGGTCCAGCGCGGGGGCGGGGGCCGGTCCGGCGGGCGCGCCGCGTTTGTGCAGGCGATGCAGGAGCCGGCTCAGTGCGGCCGGGATCGGCGGGAACGACGTGGGCGAGCGGTGCGGTTCCTGGGCTTGGCGGGCCATTGGTCCCGTATGCCCACACCGACGGGCGGCCATGCCGGGGCGACCACTCGCACGGCGTACGTGACAATGGCCGGGTGCTGGAGATGACGCGCGAGGAGTTCGAGGAACTGGTCTCCGAGGCCCTGGACAGGATCCCGCCCGAGCTGACGCGGCTGATGGACAACGTCGCCGTGTTCGTGGAGGACGAGCCCGCCCGGGACGACCCCGACCTGCTCGGCCTCTACGAGGGGACTCCGCTGACCGATCGCGGGGAGTGGTACGCGGGCGTGCTGCCCGACCGCATCACCATCTACCGGGGGCCGACGCTGCGGATGTGCGAGTCCCGCGAGGACGTCGTCGCGGAGACGGAGATCACCGTGGTGCACGAGATCGCGCACCACTTCGGGATCGACGACGAGCGGCTGCACGAGCTGGGGTACGGGTGATCTCCGGCGCCGACGCAGCCGGCGACACGGAGGCCATCGACCCGGACGTCGATCTCCACGTCCCGGCTCACCGGGCCGAGACTGCCGGCGGGCGCAAGTGGGCAGTGCTCGCCGCGATTTCGGCGGGCGGCGTGGTCGGCGCCTGCGCGCGCCACGGCGCGACCTTGCTGTGGCCGACACCCGAAGGCACGTTCCCGTGGGCCATCTTCTGGGTCAACGTGACCGGCTGCGCCCTGATCGGGGTGCTCATGGCGCTCGTCGGCGAGGGAGGCCGAACGGCGGCCGCGCTGGTGCGGCCCTTCCTCGGGGTCGGTGTGCTCGGCGGGTTCACGACGTTCTCCACGTACGCCCTGGACCTCTCGGGCCTGTTGGAGCGCGAAGAGGCCGGCATCGCGCTCGCGTACGCGGGCGGCACGCTCGCCGGGGCGATGGGCGCGGTGTGGCTCGGGGCCTCGGCGACGCGGGCGGCGCTGAACCGGACGGCGGCACCGTGAATTGGCTGCTGGTGGTCGTGGGCGCCGCGGTCGGCGCGCCGCTGCGGTATCTGACGGACCGTGCGGTGCAGGCCCGCCACGACTCGCTGTTCCCTTGGGGGACGTTCGTGGTGAACGCCGCGGGAAGCCTGGTGCTCGGCGCCGTGGCGGGTGCGTCGGTGTCCGCGCCGGCTTACGCGCTGCTCGGTACGGGCCTGTGCGGGGCGTTGACGACCTATTCCACGTTCTCGTACGAGACGCTGCGGCTGGCCGAGCGGGGACGGCGGTTCCTGGCCGTGGCGAACGTGGCCGCCTCGGTGCTGGTCGGGCTCGGATCGGTGTTCCTGGGGCTGGAGTTGGGGCGCGCCCTCACGGCGTGACCCGCCGCGCCGGTCCGCGCCGTGGCGGGATCCCGGGCGTGTCCCTTGCGGGGTGACGGGAGTTGGTCAGGGAGACCCGCGTCCCCTGCCCCGGAGGTGCCCCCGTGCGCCAGTTGTCAGCCCCCGGCCGTACGGCCGTCTGGATCGCCGCCTCCATGGCGGTCCTGGCCACGGCAGGCTGTATGAGCGTGAGCGACGACGGCGGGGCGAAGCCCGCGCCCAGCTCGTCCGCGGAGCGGCGCGGGACGGGGGCGGAACCGGACGGCGGACGTGTGCTCCCGGGCGGACACGGGCGGCAGGCGGGAGGCGGTGGGGACGCCTCCCGCGATCCCGACGGGAACGACGGGAGCCCTTCGCCCGCCCCGAGCGGTCCGGCCTCCGCCGGTGCGGGGCCCTCCGAGGCCGCCCCGCCGCCCTCGGAGCCGAAGCCGTCCGCGCCCCCCGGGGGTGCCGGGCCGTCCGCGTCCCCGCCGCAGCCGTCGATGCCGCCGGCGGAGGAGTCGCCGGAGCCGCCGGTGGAGAGCCCTCCGCCGTCACCCCCGCAGCCGTCCGACCCGCCGAGTGCCTCCTCCGCGCCCGAGGTGCACGCCGGCGCGATGCGGGTGGTGTCGGCCGACGCGGACGCGGAGCCCTCGGCGTCACCGCAGTCGCGCCCGCACGGCCAGGGCGGAAGCGACGGGGCCGGCCCGTCCGCCGCCTAGGGAGTGTGCCGGGCGTCACTCGGCAGCGGTTTGCCTTCGGTGGGGGAGGGTGCGTATGGTGGTAGATCGTTTGATCCCATTGCCCGGCGCCGAAACAGAAGAGCGCCGCGTGGCGCGTACTCTCCCTAGCCGTGGCTGACCGCATCGAGGCGGTCGAATTGCGAATTCACGGAGTTTGGGCGCGTGCCGAGACTCCGGAAGGTTTCGCATTTCGCATGTCCAATTTCAGCACTGATCACGCCGTCATGCCCGAGAACGACGAGATTGTCGAGACGGTTGTCGCGGAGGCCGCAGAGGCCGCCGAGGAGCCGCAGACCACGTTCGCGGAGCTCGGCCTCCCCGAGGGCGTCGTACGCAAGCTCGCCCAGAACGGCGTGACCACGCCCTTCCCGATCCAGGCCGCGACCATCCCGGACGCCCTGGCCGGCAAGGACATCCTCGGCCGTGGCCGCACCGGCTCCGGCAAGACCCTCTCCTTCGGTCTGCCGACCCTGGCCACGCTGGCCGGCGGCCACACCGAGAAGAAGAAGCCCCGCGCGATCATCCTCACCCCGACCCGTGAGCTCGCGATGCAGGTCGCGGACGCGCTGCAGCCCTACGGCGACGTGCTCGGCCTCAAGATGAAGGTCGTCTGCGGCGGTACCTCCATGGGCAACCAGATCTACGCCCTCGAGCGCGGTGTCGACGTCCTCGTCGCCACCCCCGGCCGCCTGCGCGACATCATCAACCGCGGCGCCTGCTCCCTGGAGAACGTCCAGGTCGCCGTCCTCGACGAGGCCGACCAGATGTCCGACCTGGGCTTCCTGCCCGAGGTCACCGAGCTGCTCGACCAGATCCCGGCCGGCGGTCAGCGCATGCTCTTCTCCGCCACCATGGAGAACGAGATCAGCACGCTGGTCAAGCGCTACCTGACCGACCCGGTCACGCACGAGGTCGACAGCGCCCAGGGCAACGTCACGACCATGAGCCACCACGTGCTCGTCGTGAAGCCCAAGGACAAGGCGCCGGTCACGGCCGCCATCGCCGCCCGCAAGGGCCGCACGATCATCTTCGTCCGCACCCAGCTCGGCGCCGACCGCATCGCGGAGCAGCTGCGCGAGTCGGGCGTGAAGGCGGACGCGCTGCACGGCGGCATGACCCAGGGCGCCCGTACCCGCACGCTGGCCGACTTCAAGGAGGGCTACGTCAACGCGCTCGTCGCGACCGACGTCGCCGCCCGCGGCATCCACGTCGACGGCATCGACCTGGTCCTGAACGTGGACCCGGCCGGTGACCACAAGGACTACCTGCACCGCTCCGGCCGTACGGCCCGGGCCGGCAAGTCCGGTGTCGTCGTCTCGCTGTCGCTGCCGCACCAGCGCCGCCAGATCTTCCGGCTGATGGAGGACGCGGGCGTCGACGCCTCGCGTCACATCGTCGGCGGAGCGGGCGCGTTCGACCCGGAGGTCGCCGAGATCACCGGCGCCCGCTCGCTGACCGAGGTCCAGGCCGACTCGGCGAACAACGCCGCCAAGCAGGCCGAGCGCGAGGTCGTCGAACTGACCCGCCAGCTCGAGCGCGTCCAGCGCCGTGCGACCGAGCTGCGCGAGGAGGCCGACCGTCTGGTCGCCCGCGCCGCCCGTGAGCGCGGTGAGGACCCGGAGGCCGCCGTCGCCGAGGTGACCGAGGCCGCGGTGGCCGAGATCGCCGCGGTGCCGGAGCAGGCCGAGCCGGTGCGCGACCGTGACGAGCGTCCCTCGTCCGACCGTCGTGACGAGCGCGGCAACTTCCGCCGTGACGACCGTGGCGGCGACCGCGGTGGCTTCCGCCGTGACGACCGTGGCGGTGACCGCGGTGGCTTCCGTCGCGACGACCGCCGTGACGACCGTGGTGGCCGTTCCTTCGAGCGTCGTGACGACCGCGGTGGCGACCGTGGCGGCTTCCGCCGTGACGACCGCAGTGGTGACCGTGGCGGCTTCCGTCGCGACGACCGCCGTGACGACCGTGGTGGCCGTTCCTTCGAGCGTCGTGACGACCGCGGTGGCGACCGTGGCGGCTTCCGCCGCGACGACGACCGTGGCGGCCGTTCCTTCGAGCGCCGTGACGGTGACCGTGGCGGCTTCCGCCGCGACGACCGCGGTGGCGACCGTGGTGGCTTCCGCCGCGACGACCGCCCCGCCGGTCACCGTGGCAGCGACCGTCCGTTCAACCGTGACCGCCGCGACGACCGCCCCTCGAGCGGCTTCCGTCCCGGTGCCGGCGACCGCCCGTACGGCCGCCGTGACGACCACCGCGGTGGCGCCGGTTCGAGCTCCGGCTCCTTCGGCGGCGGCCGCCGCGACGACAAGCCGCGCTGGAAGCGCAACGGCTGACCTCGTGTGAGGACCGATTGAGCAGGGCCCGTACGGCACTTCGGTGCGGTACGGGCCCTGCTTCTTCGTGTACGGCGCCGCTTCTCGTGCGGGTGCGTGCCTCTCCCGGTGCCCGGGAAGGCGCCCTGCGAGCGGGTCGCGCCTGAACGTGTTCACGCTCCTTCGCCGGCGACTCGTGCGGGGGAGCGGAGATACCCGATCGGCTCCGGGGATCTCTCCCGCTATGCTCAGGGGTGTTGTGGCGAGGGCCGTTAGCTCAATTGGCAGAGCAGCGGACTTTTAATCCGTTGGTTGTGGGTTCGAGTCCCACACGGCCTACCACTCAGCCCCAGGTCAGGAAGGTTCTGGCCTGGGGCTGATCTTGTCTCCGGCCGGCCTCGGCGGTGATCCGGCCCCACCGGCCGGCCCGGACGCCGGTACCCCGGGAACCCGCGCACACTGGAGACAGGAGGTGTACCCATGGCACTCGAAGACGACTGCGACCACACGACCGGGATCCAGCACGACATCACCAGGACGGGAGACGAGGAGCTCGGGGCGAAGCGGTACCTCTGCGGCAAGTGCGGGCACGAGTACACGGTTCCGCGGCAGGACACCGCGAACGAGGACCCCGGCGGTCAGTCGCTGAAGTAGCGGCGCACTCCTGAGGACGCTCGGTCGCGTCGCCGGCAGCAGAGGAAGACCTGTTCCTCGGGCGGTACGTCGCTGATCGCCGGTGCGTAGGTGTACGAGGACTCCTCGAGGATCTCGAAGTCCTGCTCGACGACCTTGTGCAGCTCCTCACGGAGGTAGCCGGACACCCGGATGCTCTTTCCGAGGAACGGGATCGCGCGGTTGTCCATGTCCGCCTCCACCATCGAGATCACGAACAGGCCGCCGGGAGCCAGCAGGTGGTGGACGGTGCGCAGGGCCTCGGGGATCTCCTCGCGGGGGAGCATGAGCAGGGAGAAGAAGGCCGTGACCGCGTCGAAGCGGCCCAGGTCCGCGGGGCCGCCCGGCCGGAGGTCCGCGACGTCGAGTCGGTGGAACACCCCTTCCGGCACGTTCGCCCGGGCGAGGCGCACCATCTCCTTCGACAGGTCGACACCCACCACCTCGAATCCGGCGTCCGCCAGCCGCCGCGCGGTCGGCACTCCGGTACCGCAGCCCAGATCCAGCACCCGTGCCCCGGGGGACAGCGCCTCGGCCAGCCATTCGCCGGCGGAGATCTGGCCCTCCTTGTGGGGGAAGGCATCGTCGTAGCTGTCGCCGATGGCGTCGAAGGCCTCAGCCTGGTCCCTGCGGTCGGGGCGTATGCCCTCGTAGTCGGCGTCGCTGATCCCGTTTGTCACGAAAGTACCTTTCGGAGGCCGCTTTGGGTGACCCATAATCGCGCTGTCGCCTTCCGGTGTCAGGCGGATGGCATCGGAGGCGCCCGGCTCGGTACTGCGCTGTGGTGCCGGGCTCCGGCGCCCTGGTCGAGGCTCGGCGGCAGGCGGGCGGCACGCGAACCCAGGGGTGGCGCGGCGGGACGGACCCCAAATGCGACTCTCAGATGCGTGTTTGTTAGCGTCGCCTCGTGCGACTGACCAAGTTCACCGATCTGGCGCTCCGCGCCGTCATGCGCCTCGCGGTCTCCGAGCAGGGCGGGCCTCTGACCACCCGCGCGGTGGCGGAGGAGATGAACGTTCCTTACGCGCACATGGCCAAGGCGATCGCCCGGCTCCAGCGTCTCGGCGTCCTGGAGGCCCGGCGTGGACGGGGCGGAGGGCTCGAGCTGACCGCGCTCGGCCGGCGGGCCTCCGTCGGATGGCTGGTGCGGGAGCTGGAGGGGGAGGGTGAAGTGGTCGCCTGCGAGGGCGATGCGCCATGCCCCCTGCGCGGGGCCTGCAGGCTGCGGCGGGCGCTGCGCGATGCCCAGGAGGCGTTCCACGCCGCCCTGGATCCGCTGACGGTGGCCGATCTGGTGGCTTCCCCGGCGGGGCCGGTCCTGGTCGGGCTCTCAGGTCGCCGCACCGGATGAAACCAAGCTGAAGCCGTGCCCTCAGGGGTTTCAGAACGACGGCTTTGAATACGCAGATGAAATACCAATTAAGGAGTAGTCGTGCTCTCCGAGCAGTCCGTCCCGGTCGTCCGGGCCACCCTCCCCGTCGTCGGAGCCGCCATCGGCGACATCACCCAGCTCTTCTATCGCAAGCTCTTCGACGACCGGCCCGAGCTGCTGCGGGACTTCTTCAACCGGGGCAACCAGGCCAACGGGGAGCAGCAGCAGGCGCTGGCCGGCTCGATAGCCGCCTTCGCGGGCATGCTGCTCGAGCGGCCCGACGAGCGGCCGGACGCGATGCTGGCGCGGATCGCCAACAAGCACGCCTCCTTGGGTGTCACCTCCGGCCAGTACAAGCTCGTGCACGAGCACCTGTTCGCGGCGATCGCGGAGGTGCTGGGTGACGCCGTCACCGCCGAGGTCGCCGCCGCCTGGGACGAGGTCTACTGGCTGATGGCGAACGCCTTGATCGCGGCGGAATCACGTCTCTACAAGGAGGCCGGCGCCGCCGACGGTGAGGTGTGGCGCAGCATGGAGATCGTCGAGCGGCGCGAACAGACGCCTGACGTGGTCTCGTTCCTTCTTCGCCCGGCCGACGGATCTCCCGCCGGTGCCTTCAGGCCCGGGCAGTACGTCAGTGTCCAGGCCGAACTCCCTGACGGTGCCCGGCAGATACGCCAGTACAGCCTCTCCGCGGCCCCCGGTGGCTCGCAGTGGCGCATCACCGTCAAGCGGGTGCGGGGCGCGGCCGGTCCGCAGGGTGAGGTCTCCTCGTGGCTCCACGAGACCGCGCGGGCCGGGGATCTGCTGACCGTCTCCTTGCCCTTCGGCGATCTGGTGCTGGGCGAGGACGAGGGCCCGCTGCTGCTGGCGTCCGCCGGCATCGGCAGCACGCCGATGCTCGCCATGCTCGACCACCTCGCCGCCATCGGTTCCGACCGCCGGGTCATCGTCGTGCACGCCGACCGCAGCCCGGCGGACCACGCCCACCGCGAGGAGTTGCGCCGTCTCGTCGACGCCCACCCTTCCGCGTCCCTCCACCTCTGGTACGAGACCGGCGGCGACGACGGTGCGGCGGCCGGGCAGGCCGACATCGGCGCACTGGACCTCCCCGAGGGGCTCACGGCCTATCTGTGCGGCCCGTTGCCGTTCATGCGTTCCGTACGGGGTGAACTGCTGCGCCGGGGCGTTCCCGCCGCGGCCGTCCACTACGAGGTTTTCGGGCCCGATCTCTGGCTCGGACAGGAGTAGCCGGCGACAATTTTCCGGCCTTCTCCCGCCGCTGCTCGTAATTGGTACGGATCTTGCTCTGCATGGCGTAAGGTTGTGTTCACCGACGCGGGGTGGAGCAGCTCGGTAGCTCGCTGGGCTCATAACCCAGAGGTCGCAGGTTCAAATCCTGTCCCCGCTACTGATGACACCGGCCCGGT
>NZ_JBSGZJ010000268.1:0-9825 GCF_053610925.1 Streptomyces sp. NPDC054847
GGCGGGGCCCTTCCGCTGTGTGCGAGGACTACTCGGCCATGACGGCCTCTGCGTCCAGCGTCGTACCCACGGCCTGGATCACCGCGGCGATCTTGAAGGCCTCCTGGATCGTCTCGCGGTCCACTCCGGCCTTGCGCAGCACCTGCTCGTGCGAGTCGAGGCACTGGCCGCAGCCGTTGATGGCGGAGACGGCGAGCGACCACAGCTCGAAGTCGACCTTCTCCACACCGGGGTTGCCGATGACGTTCATCCGCAGACCGGCACGGAGCGTCCCGTACTCCGGGTCCGACAGCAGGTGCCGGGTCCGGTAGAAGACGTTGTTCATCGCCATGACCGCGGCGGCCGACTTGGCGGCGGCGTACGCCTCGGGCTTGAGGTTGGCCTTCGCCTCCGGCTCCAGCTCACGCAGCACCCGCGGCGAACGCGAGGCGATCGCGCAGGCCAGCACGGTGCCCCACAGCTGCTGCTGGGGGAGCTCGCTGTTGCCGATGACCGAGCCGAGGTTCAGCTTCAGGTCCTTGGCGTAGTCCGGTACGGCGGCCTTCAGTTCATCGAGAGCCATGGCGGATCACTCGCCCGACAGCAGCGCGACGGGGTCGAGGGTGTTCTCGCCCTTGGTCCAGTTGCACGGGCACAGCTCGTCGGTCTGCAGGGCGTCCAGCACCCGCAGGACCTCCTTGGGGTTACGGCCGACGGAACCGGCGGTCACCATGGTGAACTGGATCTCGTTGTTCGGGTCGACGATGAAGACGGCGCGCTGCGCGAAGCCGTCCTCGCCCTCGATGCCGAGGTCACGCATCAGCTCGTGCTTCGAGTCGGCCATCATCGGGAAGGGCAGGTCACGCAGGTCGGCGTGGTCCTTGCGCCAGGCGTGGTGGACGAACTCGGAGTCGCCGGAGAAGCCGAGGATCTGGGCGTCACGGTCGGCGAACTCGTCGTTCAGCTTGCCGAACGCGGCGATCTCGGTCGGGCAGACGAAGGTGAAGTCCTTGGGCCACGCGAACACGACCTTCCACTTGCCCTCGTAGGACTTGTGGTTGATCTGCTCGAACTCCTTGCCGCTCTCCAGCGAGACGCAGGCGGTCAGCTCGAACGTGGGGAACTGGTCACCGACAGTGAGCACGCGCTCTCCTTGCAAACAGGATTTCCCTTTTGGGGGCATCCGGTGGGGTTGGACGGATCTTGATAGTGGCACAGAGTGCATTGATCGCGGAAATAGCTAGACTCGGTCATCGCGATCGGAGGAACTTATCAGTGGCCATAACAAACAGGGGCAAACAGCCGAGCCTCGCACAGCTGCGCGCCTTCGCGGCCGTGGCCGAGCATCTGCACTTCCGGGACGCGGCGGCGGCAATCGGGACGAGTCAGCCCGCACTGTCCGGCGCCGTCTCGGCGCTCGAGGAGGCACTCGGTGTCCAGCTCCTCGAGCGTACGACGCGCAAGGTGCTCCTCTCCCCGGCCGGGGAGAGGCTCGCGGTCCGGGCCAGGGCCGTGCTGGAGGCCGTCGGCGCCCTCATGGACGAGGCGGAGGCGGTGAGGGCGCCGTTCACGGGCGTGCTCCGGCTGGGCGTCATCCCGACGGTCGCACCGTACCTGCTGCCGACCGTGCTGAAGCTGGTCCATGAGCGGTACCCGGAGCTGGATCTCCAGGTGCACGAGGAGCAGACCTCGTCACTGCTGGAGGGGCTCGGTGCGGGGCGGCTGGACCTGCTGCTGCTCGCCGTGCCGCTGGGAGTGCCCGGAGTCACCGAACTTCCGCTGTTCGACGAGGACTTCGTCCTGGTCACCCCCGAGGACCACTGGCTCGGCGGCCGCCAGGACATCCCGCGCGAGGCGCTGCGCGAGCTGCATCTGCTCCTCCTCGACGAGGGGCACTGCCTGCGGGACCAGGCCCTCGACATCTGCCGCGAGGCGGGCCGCACCGAGGGCGCCCCCGTGACCACGACCGCCGCGGGCCTCGCCACGCTCGTCCAGCTGGTCGCGGGCGGCCTCGGCGTGACCCTGCTGCCGCGGACGGCCGTCGATGTGGAGACCGGCCGCGCGGGACGCCTCCAGACCGGCTGGTTCGCCGATCCCGCGCCGTCGCGCCGGATCGCGCTGGCGATGCGGTCGGGCGCAGCCCGCGGCGGCGAGTTCGAGGAGTTCGCAGAGGCGCTGCGGGAGGCGATGGGCGTCCTGCCGGTGCGGGTCACGCCCTGAGGGACGACCCGCACCTGGCGGGCGTCACTCCGTCCGGAGGCCACCCGGGCGCATCAGGCGGACCAGCACCGGCAGGCTCAGCAGCGTCACCACGAGGATCAGGCCCGCGCCCATGCCGGCCACCGGGAGGAACGACCCCCAGTGCGTGACCGGCTTCCCGATCATCCGCAGCATCGCCGCACCCAGCCCGATACCGGCCCCGACCGCCATCGCCGTGCCGAGCACCACCAGGACGGCCGTCTGCAGGAGGACCGACCAGGCCAGTGTGGAGCGGCCGGTGCCGAAGGCGACCAGGACCGCCAGCAGCCGCCTGCGGTCCCTGAGCTGCTCGATCTGGGCCACCGCCATCGACGCGGCGATCAGCCCCATCGTCGCGGTGGCGGCGGCCAGCAGCCCGGTCCGGACACTCTCGTACTGCCGGTCCCGTTCGATCTTGTGGATGGTGCGGACCTGTACCGGGGCGTCGATCCGCGCCGCGGCGTTGCGCACGAACTCCCTCGCGTCCGGCACGCTCTCGTCGATCTGCACCTGCGCCGTGGTCCGGGCACCGGGGAGCGCGGAGACGTCCACGGCGCCCGGTGTCGCGAAGATGCCGGTGTGCTCCTCGCCCACCGGGTCGGGGCGCGCCATCACCGTGGGTGACCGCTCCGGCAGGGTCCACAGCATCGGCGCGGAGCCGTCGAACTGAGTGTCGCTGTTGAGGTTCACCGGCCTGCCCTTCCGGGCGGTCCTGTCGATCCAGTAGGACGGCGGCTCGTCACGGGTGCTGTGCACGACGAACGTGTCGCCGTCCCCGCAGGAGCGGATCCGGGCCAGTTCCCGCAGGGTCGGGCAGTCTCCGACCGTCAGCGTGGTCGTCGGCCGGATGTCCCCCTCGGCGACGGGCTCCGGGGACACCACGTACGCCTCCACCGTGCCGATCACGCCCCGCACGCCTTCCGTGGCGTGGAACTCCCTGATCATCTCGCCGGCCAGTTCACCGCTCGGGAACTCGGCGGAGACCGTCAGCTGAGCCCGCTCGGAGTCCTGTCCGGTCACCCGGTTGAAGTCGTCGTGCACCGCGGCGAACACCATCTGCAGCGCGATCGCTCCCGCCACCGCGACCGTGATGCCGCCCACCGCCCTGGTCGCGGAGGCGCTGCCCAGCTGGAGCCGGCGCACGGCGAGCTGCCAGGCCACCGGACCGCGGCCGAGCCGCCGGACGACGGCGTCGACGAGCCAGGGCAGCAGCGCGGTCAGCGAGAACAGCACCAGCAGTGTCCCCGCCGCGACGGGCCACGGTTCGACGACCTCCGAGTCCTGGCGGACGGTGCCGGTCGCCAGGAGCACGGCCAGTCCCGCGGGCAGCATCAGCAGCCGCCACCACAGGCGGCCGCGGCGCGGCGCCGACCGCCGTACGACACCGAGCGGTTCGACCGTCACGGCGCGCATCGCCAGCAGCGTCACCCCCACCGACACGACCGGCACGGCCAGAAGGATCAGCGCGCCGAGCCAGGGCACCGGTACGACGTCGGAGGGGAAGGCGCTCAGGTCCCACACCCGTACGGAGCCGGCGATCAGCCGGCCTGCGGCGAACGCCCCGGCTCCGACGGCCAGTCCGAGCACTGCGCCGAACAGCGCCTCCCCGGCAGCGATCCAGCGGGTCGTCCGGGCATCCGCGCCCACCAGGCGCAGGGCGGCGAGCCGCCGGTCGCGCTGTTCGCCGCCGAAGCGGACGGCGGTCGCGACGAAGACGGTCACCGGTACGAGCAGCACCACGCACGCCAGCACGACGACGACGATGAGCACGGGGGCCATCGGGTCCCCGCCGCCCCGGGTGCCGTAGCGCTCGACCCGCACACCGCCGGTTTCCGTGGTCAGGGTGGAACTGCCCGCGTAGAAGCGCAGTTCGCCAGGATCGAGAAGCCCAGCGTCGCCGATCAGGCCCACCGTGCGGTGGTGCAGGCGTTCCTTCAGCAGCCGTCCCTCGGGGGAGGCCAGGAGTTCTGCGAGAGCGGGGGAGACGTACATCTCGCCGGCCGCCGGGGCACGGTCGAGGCCCGGCGGCAGCGCCGGATCCGCGCCGTCCGGCCGCAGGATGTCGCCGCCGACGGTCTGCGTGCGGTAGTCGGTGTCGGCCGGCGCGGTGACCAGGCTCGTCGCGGAGACCGGCACGTGCTTGCCCAGTCCCGGTCCGACGGCGGTCCTGGCGGCGGTACGGCTGTCCCGGGCGTCCATCATCTGCGGCACGGACGCGGCGATGAGCAGCAGCCCGACGCCGAGCCCCACTCCGAGAGCGGTCAGCGCGGTACGGGTCAGGCCCTCACGGCCGCCGGAGACGGCGAACCGGATGCCCATGGCGAGGTCCCGCAGCCGCGCGGCCGGCCCGCGGTGCGCACGCTGCGCGGGGCGCGGCACCGGTGCCGCGCGCACGGGGCGCGGCACGTGCCGTGTCGTGCTCATGCGACCCGCTCGGGATCGTGTGCCCTGCCGTCGCGCACGACGACCTCCCGGTCCGAGTAGGCGGCGACGCGGGTCTCGTGCGTGACGAGCACGACGGCCGTGTTCTGCCGGCGGGCCGTTTCGGTGAGCAGCGACATCACCCGCTCGCCGTTGAGCGAGTCCAGGGCGCCCGTGGGTTCGTCGGCGAAGACCACCTTGGGCGAGGCGACGAGCGCGCGGGCCACCGCGACCCGCTGCCCCTGGCCCCCGGAGATGTCACCGGGCCGCTTGCGCTCGGTGTCCAAGACCTCGAGCCGTTCCAGCCATTCCCGCGCCGCGCGCTCGGCCTCCTTGCGCTTCACGCCGCCGAGCCGCAGCGGCAGTGCCACGTTCTCGACGCAGCTCAACTCCGGGACCAACTGGCCGAACTGGAACACGAACCCGAAGTCCGAGCGGCGCAGCGCGCTGCGTTCCGCGTCCGGCAGGCCGGTGATCTCGCGGCCCGCGTAGGTGACGGAGCCGGCGTCGGGCCGGACGATGCCGGCGAGGCAGTGCAGCAGGGTCGACTTGCCGGAGCCGGACGGTCCCATGACGGCGACGACCTCGCCGGGATGGATGGAGAACGAGGCGTCGTCGAGGGCGGTGGTGGACCCGAAGGCCTTGCGCAGGCCGTCGGCGACGAGCAGGGAACCGGCGGGGATCACGCACGGACCTCCGAGGCGAGCCGGTCGAGGCGCGCGGCGGTCAGTTCCAGCCACCGGAGGTCGGCTTCCAGGTGGAACAGGGCGTGGTCGCAGATCAGTTGGTCGGCGAGGTCGCCGCGGCGCTTGCGGTCGGTGAGGACCCGCATCAGCCGCAGATGCTCCGCGCGCTGGCCGTCGAGCAGTTCGGCGGCGCTGCGGCCGGTGAGCAGGGCGATGACGACCTTGGTGTAGAGCGTCGACTGAAGGTACGGCTCGGGCTTCTCGGGCTGGGCGAGCCACTGCTCGACATCGGTGATCCCGGCGTCGGTGATGGCGTACCGCTTCCGCTCCGGCCCGCCGCCGGACTCGACGCCGTCGACCTCGACGAGACCGTTCTTCAGGAGCCGGGACATGGTCGAGTAGACCTGTCCGTAGTGCAGCGGGCGGTCCTGCCCGAACCGCTCGTCGAAGGCCCGCTTCAGGTCGTAGCCGTGGCGGGGGCCGGCCTCGAGGAGGCCGAGGAGAGTGTGACCGATGGACATGAGGGTCACTGTACTCAGGGTGTATACGCGGTGTGTATAGCGAGGGTTCCTCGGGTTTCCCCGGCCTGCCGGCGCCGGGGAAGGACCGGACGGGAGCGGATGCTCCCGCTCCCGTCCGGGCTGCTACGGCGCCCCGCTCCCGGCGTCCCCCGACGCCCCCGGCTGCGCCTTGGGCGGCCGGCCGCGCCGGGCGATGGGGCCCGTGGAAGAGGGCAGCCGGCCGGCGTCCGCCAGCGCGCGTCTCAGCAGGAACTCGATCTGCGCGTTCGCGCTGCGCAGCTCGTCCCCGGCCCACCTGGCGAGCGCCTCGTACACCGCCGGGTCGAGCCGCAGGAGCACCTGCTTGCGTTCGGAGGGCGGGGTCACTGGTAGAGCGTGCCCGTGTTGAGGACCGGCTGGGCCGCGCGGTCACCGCACAGCACCACCATCAGGTTGGAGACCATGGCCGCCTTGCGTTCGGAGTCCAGCTCGACGATGCCCTGCTCGGCGATGCGGGCGAGGGCCGCCTCGACCATACCGACCGCGCCGTCGACGATCTGACGCCGTGCGGCAACGACCGCGCCGGCCTGCTGGCGCTGGAGCATCGCGGAGGCGATCTCGGGTGCGTAGGCGAGGTGGGTGAAGCGGGACTCGATGATGTGGACGCCGGCTGCCTCGACGCGTGCGTGCAGTTCCACGGCGAGCTTCTCCGTGATCTCCTCCGCGTTGCCGCGCAGCGAGAGGCCCTCCTCGTCGTGGGCGTCGTAGGGGTACTCGATGGCGATGTGGCGGACCGCGGCCTCGGTCTGGGTGGAGACGAACTCGAGGAAGTCGTCGACCTCGAACATCGCCTGGGCGGTGTCCTCGACCTTCCACACGACCACCGCTGCGAGCTCGATCGGGTTGCCGTACGCGTCGTTGACCTTCAGTACGGCCGTCTCGTGGTTGCGCACCCGGGTGGAGATCTTGGTCCGGGACGTGAGCGGGTTGACCCAGCGCAGTCCGTCCGTGCGGATCGTGCCCCGGTAGCGGCCGAAGAGTTGGACGACGCGTGCCTCGCCCGGGGCGACCATGTTCAGGCCGCACATGGCGAGGAACGCGGCGATGCCGATCAGGATGCCGCCGGTGATCAGTACGGCCTTGATGCCGGCCGAGTCGGACGCCGTGGCGGCGACGACGAGCGCCGCCCCCGCCGCCAGCCCGAGGAGGCCGAGCAGCAGCGCCAGGCCGCCCCCGATGCTGTGGGCCGCGAACTCGCGCACCCGCGGCTGGGGCATCTCCGGTACTTCCGGGGTGTCGGCTGCGGCGTTCCTGACGCCGGAGGCTGCGTCGTGGCTGGAGGTGGCGGGCATGGTCGTCCCCGTTTCCGCGCACGGCAGTGCCGTACGCCGGTTCGTCGTTGATCTAGCAAACTGATATCACTTTAACGCATGTGGCAACCCTCCGGCCCTTTCGTGAGTCGGTTCCTTGAGACGGGGTGCTCATTCTCACGTCCGGAAAAGGGGGGATCAGCTCCTCTTTGTCTGGGTGACCGGTGTTAGCTTTCTGAGCTGATTCCGGGCAGACACCGGTGACCAGAACGCCGGACGAGTGAGCCGGCTGGCCGACAGAGCGGGAGCGACGGAGCGATGGGCCGAGCGGAAGCGCGACAGGCCCGGCAGCGCGGTGCGCGCCGGGCGAGAAAAACCAGGCCCTCGGGCATACGCCGCTTCTTCACGTTCAAGAAGATGCTCGGCACGTTCCTGGGCCTCTGCCTGCTGGCGATGGGCGCGTTCTTCGTGGCCTACCTGCTCGTCCCGGTCCCCGAGGCCAACGCAGAGGCCAAGCTGCAGAGCAATGTCTACAAGTACAGCGACGGCAAGGTCCTGGCCCGTACCGGCGAGGTCAACCGGGAGATCGTCGGCCTGGACAAGATCCCCCAGGACGTCCAGTACGCCTTCGTCGCCGCCGAGAACAAGACCTTCTTCCAGGACTCGGGCGTCGACATCAAGGGCACGCTCCGCGGTCTGAAGAACACCCTCACCGGGCAGGGCAAGCAGGGTGGCTCGACCATCACCCAGCAGTACGTCAAGAACTACTACCTGAACCAGGACCGGACGGTCAGCCGCAAGCTCAAGGAGCTGGTGATCTCGCTCAAGGTGGACCGGAAGAAGGAGAAGAGCGAGATCCTCGCCGGTTACCTCAACACCAGCTACTTCGGCCGTGGCGCGTACGGCATCCAGGCCGCCTCCCAGGCGTACTACGGCGTCGACGCCGAGAAGCTGAACGTCGCCCAGGGTGCCTACCTGGCGGCTCTCGTCCAGGCCCCCAGCAGTTACGACTGGGCCGTCGCCTCCGACGAGACCAAGGAGACGGTCACCAACCGCTGGAACTACGTGCTCAACAACATGGTCGAGGAGAGCTGGCTCGACAAGAGCGCCCGCGACAGCCTGAAGTTCCCCGTCCCGCAGGCCCCGAAGGCGGCGGCGGGCCTGAGCGGCCAGGCCGGGTACATCGTCGACGCCGCCAAGCAGGAGCTGTCCCGCCAGGGCATCGACAAGGCCGACCTCGACGCCGGCGGCTGGACCATCACCCTGAACATCGACTCCAAGCGCCAGAAGGAGCTGGAGGGCGCGGTCAAGAAGCAGCTCGAGGACGAGCTCGACCGCAAGGGCAACACCGTGGACGCCACCGTGCAGGCCGGCGCCACCTCCGTCGATCCGAAGACCGGCAAGGTCGTCGCCCTCTACGGCGGCGTGGACGCCACCGAGCACTGGCTGTCGAACGCCACCCGCCGCGACTACCAGCCCGCCTCCACCTTCAAGCCGGTCGTGTTCGCCTCCGCCCTGGAGAACGGCTCCGAGACCCAGGACGGCGACCCGATCGGCCTCAACACGGTCTACGACGGCACCAGCAAGCGCCCGGTCGAGGGCAGCGACACCCCGTTCAACCCGCAGAACGACCTCGACAAGAGCTACGGCCCCGTCAGCGTCCAGACGTCGCTGAACAGGTCCATCAACTCCGCCTTCGCGCAGATGGCCGTCGACGTCGGCCTGGACAAGGTGAAGGAGACGGCGCTCGACCTGGGCATGCCGGACGTCAACTTCCCCGAGCGTCCCTCGATCTCGCTGGGCGTGATGGGGGCCTCCACCTGGGACATGGCCGGCGTCTACGCCACCCTCGACAACCACGGCAAGAAGGTCACCCCGACGATCGTCGGCAAGGCCGAGCACAAGGACCGCGAGTTCGAGGTCCAGGACCCGATCGGCAGCCAGGTGATCAGCCGTGAGACGGCCGACACGGTCACCGCGGGCCTCACGGGCGTGGTGAAGAACGGCTCCGGCATCGCCGCGAAGTCGAGCTTCTACGAAGCGGCGGGCAAGACGGGCACCTCGGAGAAGAACCGGTCAGCCTGGTTCGCGGGCTACACCCCCGAACTCACCACCGTGGTGGCCCTGTTCGGTGAGTCGCCCAAGGAGGGCGGCGGCCAGGTGTCCCTCACGGGCACCGCACAGGCCGGCCGCGCCAACGGCGGTGGCTTCCCCGCCAGGATCTGGGCCGACTACACGCTCGGCGCGCTGAACGGCGGCTCCGACGCCGAGTTCGACCTCGACGTCGCGGAGATCGCGAGCCCGGACCCGACCCCGACGGAGACGGAGACGGAGACCGAGGACCCGACCCCGACCCCCACGGAGACGGAGACGGAGACCGAGGACCCCACTCCGACGCCCACGGACACCGGTACGGCGGACCCGACGCCGACGGACGAGTTCCCGACGCCGACGACGACGATCACACCGCCGACAGGGACGTTCACGCCTCCCGTCGAGCCGGGTGACGGCGACCCGGACAAGGACACCGACCGCCGCCCGCCCCAGCCCTGACGGGCCCGGACACGACGCAGGCGCCCGCAACCCCCGCGCGGGGTGCGGGCGCCTGCGGATGTGTTTCCGGGCCGGGTGGGCAGCGCGTACCAGTCGGCCTTGCCGGGGGGCCGCCGGGGCGGGCCCCCCCGCCTCGCG